>JACRCP010000397.1 GCA_016218965.1 Deltaproteobacteria bacterium
TGCGTAAGCTCCAGGAGGTCGCGTAGAATGCCTTCAAGCATGGCTACCACCTTTGGGCAAAAGGGTTGGCGTCTCAAAGACGCCGGGTAGCCGTGTTTGTCAACTTTTCAGCACTGAAATGGCGAAACTAGAGTCTGAGACGTGAACGAGTGCGATGTGTCCTTTGCTCGAATTGTCCGGTCGTTGTCCGTCGCGACGCGTAGGGGCGGCCGAAGCGCAAAGCGCGAAGCCCGCCCGTGCGCCGTGCCCGCTGCGTGTTCCGCTCCGGCGCCCGTATTCACCGACGCCCCTCAAGGGCCGGAACGAATGCTCCGGGGGTGACACCGCCGCCCCGGCACCTTCGGCGCCGCGGTCGACTTTGGCGGCGGGGCGCTTGCGAGTGCGGGGGGGGCAGGACATCTTTTTGGTGAAGCTCAGGCCTTGAGAATCTCAACGACCAAAACGACTGCAATGACTGCAACGACACGCGGCCTTGTGATACTGTCCTTGTTGTCTTTGGTGTCCTTTTGGTCCTTTGCTGAAAAGAGCGCTCATTGACCACCGGTTTCATCCCGCCCCACGGCGGATACAAGAAGCTGTTGTCCTACCAGAAGTCCGAATTCGTCTTCGACGGCACGGTCTATTTCTGCGACCACTTTGTTGATAAACGCAGCCGCACACACGACCAGATGATCCAGGCGGCACGGTCCGGCAAGCAGAACATCGTCGAAGCCAGCATGGCGTCGGGGACTTCCAAGGAAACGGAGATCAAACTCACGAACGTCGCGCGGGCGAGTCTTGAAGAACTGCTGGCCGATTTCAGGGACTTCCTGCGAACCCGCGGGTTGAAAGAATGGCCCAAGGACCATCCGTACGCGAAGCGCCTTCGGGAGCTTAACCGGATTCCCGGCGCCACGTACGAGACGTTCAAGAAAGGCATCGAGCATCCCGACACCGAGATCGCGGCGAACGTCATGATTGGCCTCATTCGGGTCACGAGTTACCTTTTGGACCGGCAGATCAGGCACTTGGAGCAGGAGTTTCTGAAAGAGGGCGGCCTTCGGGAGCGGATGACCCGGGCACGGCTGGAGGAGCGAGGCAGGGCAGCCAGGGACCAAAGGGACTGCAACGACCGCAACGACCACGCGGCAAAGCCGCGTTGATTTTGGTCCTTGGCGTCCTTGCAGTCGTTTAGGTCATTTGCCCGAAATTGACAACCCCTTTCCCCGGTAGTCTACTTGCCCCGTGAGCGCGGGAGGAAAACAGGCGATTCTCTGGCAGCCCGCGGCGGCGGGGGCCGTCAAATGCGGCCTGTGTCCGCACCGTTGCGTCATCAAGGAAGGGCGGCGCGGGGTGTGCATGGTGCGGGAGAACCGCGGCGGCGTGCTCTTTGCGCTCAACTACGGGCGCGTCATCGCGCTCCACGTCGACCCCATCGAAAAGAAACCGCTATTTCACTACCTGCCCGGGAGCACCTCGCTCTCGCTCGCGGCGACGGGGTGCAACCTTTTGTGCAGGCACTGCCAGAATGCCTCCATCTCGCAGTGGCCGCGCGAGCACGCGGAGCGGGCCGATCTGCCGGGAGACGATCTGGGGCCGGACGAGGTCATCGCCCTTGCCCGCGAACACCATTGCGCCAGCATCTCGTACACGTACACCGAGCCGACGATCTTCGCCGAATATGCGCTAGACGTCGTGAAGCCCGCGCGCGAAACGGGGATCGGGAACGTATTCGTCACCAACGGCTACATGACCCCCGAGTTCGTTGCGCTCGCGTCGCCCATTCTTGACGCGGCGAACGTGGATCTCAAGTCGTCGTCGGACGAGTTCTACAAGAAGATCTGCGGCGCGCGGGTGGGGCCGGTCAAGGAGGCGATCTCGCTTCTGCACAGGGCCGGCGTGCTCGTCGAGGTCACGACGCTCGTCATCCCCGGCTACAACGACTCGGACAAAGACCTGCGCGGCGTCGCCGCGTTCCTCGCAGGGCTTTCTCCGGACATCCCCTGGCACGTGAGCCGCTTCCACCCCGACTATCGCCTCCTCGATGCGGGTCCGACGCCCCGCGGCACGCTCGACCGCGCGAGACGGATTGGGAAGGATGCGGGCCTGAAATTCATATACGCCGGCAACGTCCCCGGCGACGACGGCGAGCACACGTCGTGCCCGGGGTGCGGAGCGCGGTTGATCGAACGTGTCGGGTTCCGCGTCCGGAAGAACCGGTTGCGGGAAGGGCATTGCCCCGAGTGCGCCACGGCGATCTCCGGCAGGTGGTGAGGCTCTCCGATCGGCGGTGCCACGGACAAACGGAGTGAAACGAGCTTGTCCGTGGGTGACGGGTTGTCGGAAACACGGACAACCTCCGGTTGTCCGTGGCACCCGTCGCGGCGAAAACAAAGGGGCATTTCTCACGCAAAGGCGCAAAGCCGCAAAGAGGAGAGACGCGTTCCGAGGTGCCCGTTTTGCGTCTTGGCGTCTTTGCGTGAGAAACGCTTCTTGCTGGCCGATGGAATTTGACATTGGTCATCGGACATTGGACATTGGTCCGTGTCGCTCTTGCTCCACCTTCTCGCCGACATCGTCATCCTGGCCGTGTTCGGGATCGCGTTGCATGTCATGGAGGTCTCGGACTGGGACCACGGGATCACCCGGAACGCGGCGCTTGCGGGCACGATGCTGGCCGTCGCGATCCTGTGGTTGTGGCGATCGCGGCGCGCCCCGTCGGCACCTCCGCGCCGGTACGTGCTGGCGCTGTGCGTGGTCGCGGGGCTGCTTCTCGGGTGGCGCTCGGTGCAATCGTGGGACAAACTCGGCGCCGTGCCGCTGGACATCGCGTTTTCGACGCTCGATTCGATCAAGGCCGTGGTACGCGAGCACAAGGACCCGTATGCGAAACCGATAGACAGCCGCAAGGAGGCGCCGGCCGACGCCAAGGGTTTCAGATACTACCATGGATACAAGTACCTGCCCGGGATGATGCTGGTGTACGCCCCGCTTGCCGTCCCGTTCGAGTTCCCGGGGATCCTGTTCACCAACTACCTGATCTTCCTCGCGACGGGGTTGCTAATCTATCTTCTTGCCAAGGAAGCCGGCGGGCGGTGGGCGGTCGGCGGTGGGGCGGCCGAGGGAGACGCGAGGCACGAGGCGCGAGGCGTGAGTCTGACCTCGGACCTCCGACCTCCGACGTCGGGCCTGAGCGCCGCGGGCCTCCGCGGGGTCATTCTTTTCCTGTCGCTCGGGATCGTGCCGCTCGAGATGTTTGAAAAGGGCGTCAACGACCTTGCGCCAATGGTCCCACTGCTCTTCGCAATATTCGCGCTTTCGCGGGGATGGATGCTCGCGGCGGGCGTCGCCGTGGGTTTCTCGGTGGGGACGAAACTCCTGCCGGGCGCGTTGATCGCGTTGATGTTTCTCCCGCTTGCGCGCAGCCGTTGGTTTGTCCTCGCAGCGGGGCTGACCATCGGGGCCGTGTGCATCCCGTTTGTCACGTGGCACCCGCGGGAGTTTGTCGCGAACGTGCTCCTCTTCAACCTCGATCGGCCGCCGGACACCACGAGCATCGCGTACTATCTCCCGCTCAAGTGGCAAAAACCGTGGCTGTACGCGGGAGGGATTGTCATCCTCGGGTCCCTCGCGGCGTGGTTTGCAAAAAAAAACAAGGACTGGCGGACGCTGGCCTTCGTCGGAGCACTCGTCGTCACGGCACTGCTCGTCTTCGGGACGATGGTGCACCGCAACTACCTTCTTTGGGTCATCCCGCTCTGGTGCGTGCTGCTGCCGTGGACGGCGTATCCGACGAGGCGTACAGCGGACGGCGGGTAGCGGGTAGCGACTAGCGGGCAGCCGGGCACAGAGCCTGGCGCGCTGCCACCCGCCACACGCTACCTGGCTACACGCTTTGTTTGGCCATCCACCGCTCCATCGTGTCGTAGACGGCCTGGCGATCCACCTCGTTTAGGACTTCGTGGTAGAAGCCCTCGAAGACCTGCATCTCTTTCGTCTGGGACCCGGCGGCCTCGAAGAGCGTGCGCGTCGCGGCGGGATCGGCGAGCTTGTCGTCACCCGCCTGGAGGACGAGAAGGGGCCCCTGATAGCCGCGGATGAGATCGATTGCGCGCGGCTGCGCCGCCACGACCTCGGTGAACCAGCGCGCCGTGGCGACCTTGTTGTTTAGGGGGTCGGTGTCGTACGCCTTGACTACAGCCTCATCGTGCGAAACGACGGCGGGGTCGATGCCGGTGGGGAGCGCCAGCGTCGGCCACACGCGGGACATCAGCTTCCCGGCGGCGGCCTTGGCCGCGGGGACCTTCATGGAAAACCCGACGAACGGCGACGACAGGACCAGCGCCTTCACCTGAGCCGGACGCCGTCCCGAGAAATGGGCCGCGATGAGCCCGCCCATGCTGTGACCGAAAAGGATGAACTCGCCGGAACCGGCGATCTCGGCGGCGCGCCGGGAAACGACCAGAAGGTCCGATACGTATTCCTCGAACGACGAAACGTACGAACGCCGGCCCTGCGACCGGCCGTGGCCGCGCAGGTCGAACAGGAATGTGGCGATCCCGTGCCGGGCGAAGAACTCGACGAGCTCGTCGTAGCGGCCCGAGTGCTCGGCGAAACCGTGCACGACGATGGCATGCGAGCGGAAGCCTTCGGGGATGTGGTGCCGCATGAACAGGAGCGTCCCGTCGGCCGCGTTGATCTGGAACTCGCTGTATTTCATCCCGTCCTCCTTCCGCGCGGCGGGTGGGGTCGGATAATGACAGAGTACGGCGGCGGGATCAAGTTTGAGGCAAACGACCGTGCTCGAACTATTCGAAACATCGTGCATGTGATATAAATCGGCGCCAGCATGTGCGAAGACAGAAGGGACCCACCGGCCCGAATGCGCGGCGCGCTCCCGCTGCTCATGGCGGCCCTGACGTTCGTCTATGTCTACTTCTTCCAATACTACGAAAAGATCCCCAACCCCAACGAACAGACGCGCGCATATCTCACGATCGCGTTGGTCGAACGCGGGACCATAGCGATAGACGAGGAAATCAGAAGATTCGGCGACACAATAGACAAGGCGTGGTTTGGGGGCCATACGCTCTGCGACAAGGCGCCGGGCCTCTCGCTGGTCGGCGTGCCGGTCTACGCCGCCCTCAAGGCGGTTTCCAAGGCATTCAGGCACGACCTCAAGTTCAGCGAGATCATCAAGGTACTGCGGGTGTTTTCGGTGACGCTCCCGGCCCTGGTCCTTTTGCTCGTCATCCACTGGGGCCTCGGGATGGTCGAGCCCGACGATCGCGTCCGGCTGCCCCTGCTCGCGGTATATGGGCTCGGAACCACCGCCCACACCTACTCGGTCCTCCTGTTCTCGCACCAGATGGCCGCTGGCCTCGCCGCCGCGGCGTTCTTCCTGGCGATGCGGGCGAGCCGCGCCACCCCTCCCCTGTCCCCTCCCCCGGCGCAGCCGGGAGAGGGGGGAGCGGCCGACCCTGCGCTGCCGGCGACTGGCGACCGGCGACCGGCGACCGGCGACCGGCGACTGGCCGCTGGCCACCTGCTGCCCGTCGCGTTTGCTGCCGGACTTTGCGCGGGCTTTGCGGTGGTGTGCGAGTACCCCCTCATCATCGCCGCTCTCGTCGTCACCGGCTATCTCATTGCCACGTGCTGGCGGCGGCCCCTCGTCCTTGTGCCGTTCGCGCTCGGGGCACTCATCCCCGCCGGCGTTCTCCTCGCCTACAACAAGGCCGCTTTCGGCGGGTATTTCGAGCTGGGCTACGCCCACATCGCCAACCCGTTCTTTGCGCAGTTTCACAAGGACGGCGCGCTCGGAGTCAGCACGCCGAAAATCGCGGCGTTTGCGGGGAGTTTCTTCTCGGCCTCGCGCGGGTACTTCCCGTTCCAGCCGTGGCTCTTTCTTGCGTTCCCGGGACTCTGGTTCCTTTTCCGAAGGCGGGAGTTCCGCGCTGAAGGGATCGCAGTTGTCGCGGCAATCGCCGGCTACGCGTACTTTATCTCGTCGTTCTCGTACTGGCAGGCCGGCGGGACGGTTTCACAAAGGCATCTCACCGCGCTCACGCCGTTCCTGCTCGTCCCGCTCGCCGTGTTCGCCCGCGACATTCGGGCGGAGGGGATGGGGCCGCTCAAGTACGTGCACGCGGCGGCAGGGCTGTTCTCGATCCTTGTCATCACGCTTTGCACGGTCCCGTTCCCGTACTTCTCGACCGCGTATCCAAATCCGCTGTTCGACCTTGCTCTCAGGTTGTGGAATATGGGGCTTGTGCCCCACAGCGTCGGCGAAGGACTCGGTCTCAAAGGCCTCTGGGCCGCGGTGCCGTATCTCGTTGTCGTGGCACTGATCGCGGCGTTCTTTCTGCGCCTCACGTTCGAACCGTGCGAGACTGAATGCCGCAGGCAGGCCGGAGTATTGATCTCGACAGCGATCGTTTTCGTCGTTCTGGCCGCCTACAGCATGGTCGAGCGTGACCGGAACCTCGAAGGCAAACGCAACGACATGTGGGGAATCGTGGGGAACTACGAGCCGCGCGAGGGCATCTGCGACCTCGCCACGAAAAAGGACGAAAAGGGCGGCTATCTCCGTTCCCCCGATGCGCTGACGTCTTCCTGCCACGCCATTCTCGGCCACACCGCCGACGCGCTGGAGTTTTTCAGGAAGTCCCGGTGAACCGGGCCCAATAACTGCGCGCACAAACCGCAGAGATCGCAGAGACCGCAGAGGACTTTTCCGAAAAAGAATGGATTTCCCTCTGCGCCCTCCGCGGTTAGTTGCCCTGTTGCGGTGCGGCCGGGGCTTCCGTTGCCGCTTCGTTGAACTTTGCCTGAACGAACGCGCAGCCGATCCAACCCAAAAACAGGCACAGCAGGAACGCGATCCAGTCGCTCATCGCCTTTTTCGTGACCAGGTCCACGCCCACCGCCCACTTCCACATCCACCAGACGTTGGCGAACGGGATGAACACCAGTATGAACGTCGGGATCTGCGCCCCGAGCGCGATCATCTCCTCCTTGGTCTTGTAGAGCCAGACCAGCCAGTAGATGCCGAAAGTGATGCAGCACAGGATGATGAACTCCCACACCGAACGCTTTTTCATGCGTGTTCCTCCGTTGGCGTTTGCGGACACAGAATGCCCGATGCGGGCCCAAAAGGCAAGGTTGTTTGGAGTGCGCAAGCTTGCTTGCGCTTTGACTTTGAGCGAGCTTGCTCGCGACACGCGACAGCAAACTGCCGCACCTGGAATCTGGAGTACCTGCGGGAACGCCCCACCCCGGCACGCCCTTCCTCCCCGGCTCGCGCATGCTCCGCCGGGTGTTTCGTTGCCTCTGGCCCAAGTTCGGGGCGAGCCGGGGCTCCAGGGCATACCGGGGCGGGGCTCTGGCTGTCGACCACGAGCGTACTCCGAATGTCAGTACCGCACTCCGGAGGTTGACCGGGCCTTGCCTGCGGTGCTACCCTTGCCGCGGATTCGGAAACAAGGGGAGTTGCATGGGGAAAACGCTTTGGCTGATCGGTGTCGGGGCAATGTTCCTTGTTGCAGGGGAAGCGCATGGAGACCAAGGCATGAAGGACGAGGCACTTGCGAAACTGATCGCTGAAACCGGAAAGGACATGGCCGAGGCCGACCGGGCGCGTCTCGAACGCGGCGTCAGGTTCATCGCCCCGTTCTGGCGGGAATCCGACGGGATTGAAGCGAGCGCAGGCGGATCCGCTCCGCCGGAGCGAGCCAGGGGGTCCGGGGGAGATGTTCGCGCAGCGGTCCCCCGGTATGAGGAAGAATTCGCGGCGTTCGTCAAAAAACAGTTCATCCCTTCAGGTGACCTCCTCGACAAGACGTTTGCGCGGTTCGAGACGAACTTCGAGTCAATCTCCGGCCACGTGCTGATCATAGGTCGGGACCTCGCGCGGCCGATCCAGCTTGACTGGGGCGAACCGCTTCCTGTGGACCATCCGTTCGCCGAGTACAGCGTCGGGGCGCACATCGTGGACGACTTTTTCAAAAACAAGATTGCGTTCGTCGCGCTTCTCAACTTCCCGCCGTTTTCGCTCAAGGAAAAGCTCGAGCTCGGCTCAAAGTGGGACCGGAAGGCGTGGGCGCGGGCGCGGCTTGCCGAAGGGTTCCGCGACAGAATCCCCGCCGAGGTGAACCAGAAGGTCTCGGAGATCTTCACCAGGGTGGACAACTACATCAGCGACTACAACGTCTTCATGGGCCGCGTCGTCGACGCCGAACTCAAGCCCATGTTCCCTGACGAACTCAAGCTCATCACGCACTGGGGCCTCCGCGACGAGCTCAAGGGCCAGTACCCCAGACCCGGCGGACTGGCGAGGCAGGAAACCATCTACGAAGTGATGAAACGGATCATCGACGGGTCCGTCCCGGTGGAGGTCATCAACAAGAAGGACTCTTTCTGGGAGCCGGTCAAAAACGAGTTGTACGACGCGCAAAAGAAACTGGCGAAGTCGAAAGGCGGCGAGGGCGCCGGCCGGTACGCGCAGTTCCTCGAGACATTCAAGGCGGTCAAGCTCGTCGATCCTCATGTCCCCGCAATCCCGACGCACGTCGCGCGCCGGTTCGAGCGCGACCGGCAGATCCCCGAGGACGAGGTCGAAAAACTGCTGGTCTCGATACTCGAATCACCGCAGGCTGCCGAGGTCGGGATGCTCGTGAGAAAACGCCTCAACAGGGACCTTCGGCCGTTCGACGTCTGGTACACGGGCTTCAAGCCCGGCCAGAACCTCAAGGAGGATGAGCTCGACAAGGCCGTCAAAAAGAAGTACCCGACGCTGGAGGCCTTCAAGAAGGACATCCCGAATCTGCTGAAAAAACTCGGTTTCGACGACAAGACGGCAAAATACCTTGCCGCGCACATCGAGGTCGACCCGGCGCGCGGCGCGGGGCACGCCATGGGCGCAGAGACGCGAACGGACATGGCGCACCTCCGGACGCGCGTCCCGAAAGACGGCATGAACTACAAGGGCTTCAACATCGCCGTCCACGAGCTCGGCCACTGCGTCGAGCAGGTCTTGACGCTCAACAAGATGGACTTCTACTCTCTCCGCGGCGTCCCGAACACGGCGTTCACCGAGTCATACGCGTTCATGTTCCAGCAACGCGACCTCGAGCTTCTCGGGGTTGCCAAACCTGATCCGAAAAAGGTCGCCATGGAGGTGTTGAACAAGTTCTGGATGACCTTCGAGATCGCGGGCGTTTCGCTCGTGGACATGCGCGTGTGGCGCTGGATGTACGCGCACCCCGATGCCAAACCCGAAGAGCTCAAAGAGGCGGTCATCTCTATTGCAAAGGAGATCTGGAACAAGTACTACGCGCCGATCTTCGGAGCGAAGGACGAGCCGATCCTCGCCGTCTACTCTCACATGATAGACGCGGCGCTCTACCTGCCGGACTACCCGATCGGGCATATCATCAACTTCCAGATCGAAGAGTTCGTGAAGGACAGGAACCTCGCGAAGGAGATGCAGAGGATGGTCGCGTCGGGGTCGGTAACCCCGGCGCAGTGGATGAAGAACGCCACGGGCGAGTCCATCTCGACCGCGGCGCTCTTGAAAGCGGTGGAGATGGCAGCCAGGAAATGACGTCACCCCCGGCCCCACCCCACCCCCCACACCTCCCCCAGCGAAGCTGGGAGAGGGGAGAGTCTTGGAGTGCGGCGGCTTGACGCCGCCTTTTCCTCGCCACGGCTTGACGCGGCGAATCCGGGGAGTACGCCATGCGAAACAATCGTCAGTGTGCCGGTTCGTCGTCCTTGACCGTCCTTGCGGTCCTTTTGGTCCTTTCCGCCTGCGACGCCCCGGGGGAAGTCGCCCCTGGCGAAGCGGTGTCGGCCGCTACCGAGGCCCTGCACGCCAACCCCAAATACCAGTGCCAGGGGCCGTCGGACTCCGTGACTGGCGAGACCGAGTACATGTGGAGCTGCAACGCGGGCTCGACCATCCGGTACATCGCCCAGTCGTTCATCGCCAAAGAGGCGTACGCCTGCGACGCGGGGATTCAACTCTACGCAAAACAGAGCTACACGCCATACTTCTACATCGAACTCTGGAAGGACAACGCCGGGAAGCCCGACAAGAACGCCGTCATCGCCAAGAGCGACCAGCTCAACGAGACGTGGGTGCACACGACGCCCGGGCGGATCTTCCTGTGGCCGCGTTACCCCGTCGCCCTCACGCCGGGGCAGAAGTACTGGGCTGTCCTCGACATCGTCATCGACAGCGGCCACGGCGCGCTCGACTGCGCGACGCGGTACACCGGTACGGACAGCTTCGCCGAGGGCGAGATGTTCTTCTCAAACGACGGCACCACGTGGACCAATCCCGACCCGGGCGCATACCGCGACCTCGATTTCCAGGTCGTGTACGGCCGGGGCGAGGTCACTTACGACGGCTTTGCGATGCCCTCGGCCCGGAGTGGGCACACGGCGACACTCATGGCAAACGGTGCTGTGCTCATCGCCGGCGGCAACGGCACAAACGGGGCCGAGCTGTACGTTCCGGAGTACTCGAGTTCCGGTGACATCCGGCAGACCGCCGGGGCAATGGCCGCGTCCCGCCGTTATCACACCGCAACGCTCATGCTCACGGGAAACGTCTTTCTGGCGGGCGGGGCCGACCCGGCCGGCGCGCAGATCTCCTCGACCGAGGTCTACGACCGGGTCACGGGGATGTTTGGCGCGGGGCCGGTAATGTCCACCGCGCGCCAGTCGCACACCGCGACGCTTATGAAGGATGGCCGCGTCCTCATCATCGGCGGCCGGAATGCGGCGGGCGCGCTCGACACCGCTGAGGTCTACAATCCGGTGAACGGCACGTTGAGTCTGCTCTCGTCGACGCTCCTCTCCGCCCGTTTTTCACACACGGCAACACTCCTCCGCGACGGCAGGGTGCTCGTCGCCGGCGGAAACGGCGGAAACGACGCGCTCGCCACGACAGCCATCTTCGATCCCGCGAACGACACGTTTTCGCCGGCCGCCTCTATGGCGACGGGGAGGCGCGGGCACACGGCGACGCTTCTCATCGACGGACGGGTTCTCAGCGTCGGGGGAGGGAGCGCCGCCAGCTACTTGAAGTCGGCCGAGATCTACAATCCGGAAGACAACACCTGGACCCCCGCGGCGGGCGAGATGCCCGAGGGGCGGATGTACCACTCGGCGACGCTCCTCCCAAGCGGGAAGGTCGTCATCGTCGGGGGTCTGAATGACGGCGCGAGCCTCCCGTACACCGGCCAGCTCTTCGACCCGTACGACACGAAGTTCTACGGCACGGGGAGCTTCCGCCAGCACTACCAGCACACGGCGACAATGCTCCCGCAGGGGACGGTCCTCGTTGTCGACGGGAAGACCTCGACCGGCGACCTTGCATTCGCGTACGTGATCGAGACCTACGAACCTGCCGCGCCGGGTTACGCACCCGTCCCGACGGAGGTTCCGGTCACCGCGGCGCCGGGGCAAACGATCACGATCAAAGGCACGAACTTCCGAGGCCTGTCCGAGGCCGCTTCGTCGGGGACGCAGAACTCGCCGTCGAACCATCCGGTGCTCTGGTACGACTCGTACCCGACCGAGTACCTCGACGTGCGAGGGATCTCCGAAACCGAGTTCACCGTCGACCTCCCCTGCTCGCTCGGCGACTACCTGCAATACCAGGACGACTACTCCTTCTACTTCAACTTTTCGGTAAACGGCGCGGCCGCCTGGGACGACGACCCTTTCATTACCATCGCCGGAGTTCCGGAGGGTGGCGCGTGTGTCTGCGACCGCGCGTGCAAGTACCACCCGCCCAACGAGAAGTGCTACGACCTCATCGGCTCGTGCGCCGCGGGGAAGTGCGTGTATCCAAAGAAACCCGGCGGGACCGCGTGCAACGACGGCGACACGTGCACCGTCGGCGACGTCTGCGACGGGGCGGGGACGTGCGCCGGGTCGGCGTTTGCGTGCACGCCGAATCAGTGTCAGACGAACCCGCGGTGCAAGGACGGCGACCCGCGCTGCGAGTTTGACAACAAGGGGAACACCGAGCCGTGCGACGACGGCAACGCCTGTACGTCGGCGGACCGCTGCGACGGGAGCGGACACTGCGTCGGGACGTTCGCCCTCTGCGACACCCCCCCGGCGCTGCCGACCTGCACGGACGGGAGCACGTCGAAGGTCCACAACAAGTACGGCGCCTGCAACGTCCAGAACGGGCAGTGCGAATACACGTTCAACACGGTAGTGTGCACGACCGGCTGCAACCCCGACACGGGGCTTTGCAACAGCAGCCCGTGCGCCGGGGTCACGTGCAACACCCCGCCCAACGCGCTCTGCTACAACGCGACGGGGACCTGCACCAATGGCCAGTGCACGTACGTCAAGAAGGCTGTCAACACAGCGTGCGGGTCGTTCGGGGCGTGCATGACCGCGGGCACCTGCGACGCCAACGCAAACTGCGTGACCCTCCCGCAGATTCGGGGGAAGACGTGCAACGACAACGTCAAGTGCACCAAGGCCGACATGTGCGACGGCGCCGGAGTCTGCGCGGGCGTTGCCTACACCTGCCCGCCGCCCCCGGACTGCCGCGAGCCCCAGCCGATCGACTGCGACGGGACCGGGAAGTGCAGCCACTATTACGCCGCGGGGGGGACGGCGTGCACGCCCGACACGAAGGACTGCACCGATGACGCCTGCGGGAGCGGGAGCGCCATCGGTTACTGCACGCACGTCGTCAAGGCCGGGTACTGCCTGATTGACGAGAAGTGCTACCGCGACGGCGACCCGCGGCCGGGGTACATGTGCCTGGGCTGCAATCCCGCGACCGACAAAACGAAGTGGACGGCCTCGACCGCTTGTGACGACGGGAACGCCTGCACGACGGACGACATGTGCGACGCGAACGGGTTCTGCGCAGGCACGGCGTACACATGCCCCGCGCCGGGGCAGTGCCAGACGGCGGCGGTCGCCTGCGACGGCGCCGGCGGCTGCATCTTCGGCGGGAAACCGGCCGGGACGGCGTGCGACGACGGCGACCCGTGCACCAACAACGACCAGTGCGACGGGAGCGGCGGGTGCGCGGGCACGGCGTACGCGTGCGTGCCGGGGACCTGCGACACGAGCGCCGCGTGCGACGGCGCGGGGGCATGCACGTTCATCCGGAAGACCGCCGGGACGGCGTGCGACGACGGGAATGCCTGCACCGAAGCCGACATCTGCGACGGGAGCGGGAACTGCGCCGGCACCGCGTTCACATGCCCCGTGCCGTCGGAGTGTGAAACGTCCGTCACGTGCGATGGGAGCGGCGGATGCACGGTTGTCGACAAACCGTCGGGCGGGGCGTGCACCGCCGACGTTTTCACCTGCACGCGTGACATCTGCGATGGGAGCGGCGCGTGCGCGCACCCGGTTCTCGGCGGTTCCTGTCTAATCGACAATCAGTGCCGCACGTCCGGCGACCGGCACCCGACCAACCCGTGTCTGGCGTGCGCGCCGACGGCCGATCCTCGCGCGTGGTCGCCGGTGCCGTCGGGATATTCGTGCGACGACGGGAACCCCTGCACCAAGGCCGACCAGTGCAACGGTTTCGGGACGTGCGCCGGCTCGGCCTATTCGTGCGTTGCCGGCGCGTGCGACTTGAGCGCGGCGTGTGACGGCACGGGCGGGTGTATGCGCCAGCCAAAACCGAATGGCGCGGCCTGCGACGACGGCAGCATCTGCACGACTGGAGACACCTGCGACGCCGCGGGGAAATGCGGCGGCCAGCCGATCGCCTGCGACGCGCCGCCCGAAGCACGGTGTTTTGACAAGGACACCTCGCGGGTCTATGACTCCGCCGGACAGTGCAATACCGTGACCGGGGCGTGCGACTACGTGTACCACGACATCGACTGCGCCGCGTGCGGGACCAACTGCGTGCGGGCGACCGGGCTTTGCGCCGAAGACCCGTGCTGCGGCGTGACGTGCGACGAACCGCCGAACGAGTGTTACGAAGAGGCCGGGGAATGCAGCGACGGCGGGTGCTCGTATCAACCTCTCCCCGCCGGCCGGAGATGTGACGACAACGACCCGTGCACGACCGCGGACGCCTGTGACGGAAGCGGCGGTTGTGCGGGAAAACGCCATGACTGTGAACCCGGCGAGTGCGAAGCGGCCTCCACATGCGACGGGAAGGGCGGGTGCATCGTGACACCGGCGGCCGACAATACGGCGTGCACCGACGGCGACGCGTGTACCGAAAACGACGTCTGCTCGGGCGGCGTCTGCTCGGGCGAGCCGCTGGTCTGTGACGACCCGCCCGAGGCGTCGTGCCAGGACCCGACGAAGTCGCTTGTGTTCGACGGGACGGGCGCCTGCGACGCGGGCACCGGCCGCTGCGAATACGCATCGCGGGTCGTAGACTGCTCCGCGTGCTCCGACACGTGCAACGCGGGGACGGGTCTGTGCTCGGTCGAGGCGTGCTGCGGCGTGACGTGCAACGAGGCGCCCAACGACCAGTGTTTCGGCGTCCCCGGACAGTGTGAGCAGGGCGCGTGCAAATACGCTCAAAAAGCCGCCGGCGAGGCGTGCTCGGACGGCGACGACTGTACCAGCGCCGACCAGTGCGACGAAAACGGCAATTGTGCGGGCGAGGCGTACAAGTGCCCCGCCCCCGGCGAGTGCGAGACTGTGTCGTGCGACGGCACCGGCGGCTGTATCACGCAAAACACCGCCGGCGTTGCGTGCACCCCCGACGACGACCCGTGCACGATAGACGAATGCGCAGGCGGCGCGTGCGCCCACACGCCCGCCGCCGCCGGGACCGCGTGCGACGACGGAAACGCGTGTACCGAGGGCGACAAGTGCGACGAGACAGGGAAGTGTTCCGGAAGACCAGTTCCCGGGTGCGAGGTGGACGCGGGGACCAAGACAGACGCCTCGACCGGCGACGCCGCCCGCCCAACCATCGACGGTTCGGCGACCGACGACGCCGGTGCCACCGGCGCACAGGCGTCCGGCGGAGGGTGCAGCTGCGCGACCGTGGGGATGTGAGGAATGAGTCGGGCCGATCGGGGATGGGTGCCACGGACAAGCGCAGCTTGTCCGTGTGAGATGAACAAGGGGAGGGTCGGGATTCTTAGACGAAAAAGAACTCAGAATCCGTCCCACACGGACAAACCGGGTTTGTCCGTGGCACCCAAACATCGGGAATTTCCGTGGAACACCGAAAACAAGTCCGGCACTTCAACGACCCGGGCCACGCACACTTCCTGACCTTTTCCTGCCACCAACGGCGGCCGTATCTTTCGAAGGACCGATGCCGGAGTGGCTTGCCGAGGCGGTCGTTCGGGGAGCGGGCAAACACAACTACTACTTGTGGGCCTACGTGTTCATGCCCGAGCACGTCCATCTGCTCGTCTGTCCTCAAACCCCCGAGTACGATATGGCGGTCTATTTGAAGTCCATCAAACAACCGGTCTCCCGGAGAGCGCGAGATTGGCTGGAGACCGACGAGCCAGACCGCGTCAGCGAATTCATGGTCAAACACGGTTCAAGAGACGTATTTTGTTTCTGGCAGGCCGGACCGGGTTACGACAGGAACATCCATTCGGAAAAAGAACTGCCCGAGAAAATCCTGTACATCCACGGCAACCCGGTGTCGAGGGGGTTGGTCGGGCGTCCGGAGGATTGGCTTTGGTCAAGCGCCGCGTGGTATGCGGGCAAGAGAGACGGACCTCTACGGGTGGACGATTGCCCTCTCGCTTGGTGAAGCGAGTGCTCCCGAACTGGGTGCCACGGACAAGCATCGCTTGTCCGTGTGGGATGGTGACGCCGCGAGGGTCGTCGCGCCGGACCGGACGGTCGCACACGGACAAACCCTGTTTGTCCGTGGCACCCCCGGATCGAGGGTCGGACTGACTCGGGTGGCACGGACAAGCAAAGCTTGTCCGTGTGGGATGGTGACGCCGCGAGGGTCGTCGCGCCGGACCGGACAGTCGCACACGGACAAACCCTGTTTGTCCGTGGCACCTCCGGATCGAGGGTCGGACTGGCTCGGGTGCCACGGACAAGCGAAGCTTGTCCGTGTGGGATGGTGACGCGAGGGTCGTCGCGCCGGACCGGACAGTCGCACACGGACAAACAGGGTTTGTCCGTGGCACCCCCGGATCGAGGTATCTCTTTAGTTCCGAGTGAAGACCGAGGGAAGCGGAGTGCCGAGGTGCCATGAGGACTCCATGCGCCGAAAATGGTTCTCCGAGGAGAACGCCTGGCTTTGTGAGCGGCTCACTGTCAGTCAATTACGCCTCCGAA
>JACRCP010000398.1 GCA_016218965.1 Deltaproteobacteria bacterium
CCACTGCCGCCTGATTTGACCGATCTGCCGTCATCCCTTACGCATCCTCGCCCCTGATTTCGCCCCGACGGCCCCGATTCCTGCCCACCAGCGCGCCTTTCGCATCCTCAACCCCCGCCCCCACCGCATGACCCCCGCCCGTCCGGCCCTCGGTAGCTGGCACCTTTGCCCGTCGCACCTTTGCCCGTCGCACCTTTGCCCGTCAACGGCCCGCCGGTGAAGACGAACGTGCAGACGAACGCCATCGAAGCCGCCACCAACTTCAGGCGGTAGTGCGGTAGCGGAGGAAGTGACCCATGACCCACGGCTGGCGACCGACGACTCAAGACGGCGGCTGGAAGCTGATGGCCGATGGCTGTTCGCTGACTCCTGGCTGCCCCTTTCACGTAGACGAAGCTCCGCCGCTCGGTTTCTTTCTCGAAGCCGCCAATTCGATAAGACCTGTCCGATTACCTCCGCAGGAACCAGTCTCGCAGAACCAAGTCCCGGACCCCATGCCGCCCTCCCAACCGTTCTGCCATCGTCTGGCGCTGTCAGAATAACCCAAACGCCACAAATCCTCAAGCAGCGATTTTCGATTTTCGAGGGAATATTCGATCTGCATCACCGAAGCCCTTGGATCACACCCGATCGTGACCGGGCCTTTCGGGGTTTTTGGGGTTTGAGTGTTGACATCCCGCGCGGCGGAAACTACAGTGCCCGAAACTGCGGCGCCATGGCCGCGCGGTTCGACAATCGCGAGCAACTGACAGGGGATCGAAAGGAGACGAAACCATGAGATCGGTCACGACAGTCGCAGCAACATTGATGGTCGTTTTGCTGGCCGCCGGCGCGGTGCTGTTCGTCGCCGGGTGTGCCGAAGCGAAGCACGCTAGCATCCCTGGGCTCGCCATCCCCCCGCACATCAAGTTCAAGGGACTCGAACGGAACCACTACGAGATCGTGACGACCGCCAAGGGCGAAGGCTGCGCGACCTTCTACGGGCTCTTCCCCCTCCCAATCTTCTGGATTGATGCCGAGAACATCCGTGCCGACGTCTACGGGTTTTACCCCGGCAGCATCTCGCGCGAGATCGCCACGTTCAAGGCCATCCAGAGCGTCCCGGATGCCGACGCCCTCTTCTGGCCGCGTTTTTCCGACAAGATAGAGGCGGGCGGGATCTGGTACTACAAGGTCTGCTCGACCGTCATAGGGAAGGCCATCCGTTTCAAAACCGACGGCCAGGCGGTCCAGGCGCCGGCCTACCCGACGCAACAGTACCAACAGCCGCAGTATGCTCCGCAGCCCGCGCCTGCACCTGTGCCGTATCCGCCTCCAGCGGCGCCGGGCGGCTACCAGCCCATGGTGTACCCGCCGCAGCAGCAACCGGCGCCGGGACAGCACAGGCAATAGTCAAGTGCGCTCCTTGCGTCCCTCGAACATGGCGTAAAGCACGGGGCACAGGACAAGTGTCACGACGGTGGCGACGACCAGGCCGCCCATCACTGTCGTCCCGAACGGCTGCCACTGTTCGGAACCTTCACCCTTGAACGTCGCCATCGGGAGCATGCCGAAGAACATGGACAGCGCGGTCATGAGCACCGGGCGCAGGCGGTTGCGGCCGCCCTCAATGACCGCGTCGCGGACGCTTGCCCCCCCCTCGCGGAGCCGGTTGATGTAGTCGATCAGGACCACGCCGTTCTTTACGGCGAGCCCGCCCACAAGGATGAGTCCAACGAACGCCATCATCGAGAGCGTCTTCCCGAGAATCAGAAGCGCGAGCATCGCGCCGACGGTGCCGAACGGGAGCGCCATTAGCATGATGAACGGTCCGCGGAATGACTCGAACTGGCCGGCCATGACCATGTAGACCAGCAGGATCGAGAGCAGCAGCGCCATCCAGAGCCACTTGAACGCTTTCATCTGCTCCTCGCGCGCGCCGCCGAGCTTGAGCGAGAATCCTTCGGGGACCATGACGTCCTTGAACTTCTCCTGGATCTCCACTGACGCCGAGCCGAGGTCTCGCCCGATGAGATCGGCGCCGACTTTGATGACGCGGTCCCGGTCCTTGCGTTCGATCTTGAGCGGGCCGAACCCCCGTTCGACCGCCGCAAAGTTGCCGATGGCGATCTTCTCGCCGGTGACCGACGAGATTGTGAGCTTCTCGATATCCGCGACCTCGCGCCGGTCCTCCGGCCGCAGCTTGAAAAACACGTCGAACTCGTCGCCCTCCTCGCGGAATTTCGTGACCGAGGTCCCGGCGAGCGCGGTGTTCACCGCCATCGCGACCTGGTAGATGTTCATCCCCATCGCCGACGCCTTCTTCCTGTCGAGCACAATCTGCAGCTCGGGGACCCCCTCTTTCCGGCTGATCTCGATGTCGTGGAGCCCCTTCACCGTACGGAGCATCTCCGCCGTGTCCTCGGCGAGCTTCCGCGCCTTGGCGAGTTCGTACCCGCGCACCTCGACCGAGATCGGCTTGCCGCCGAAAAGGAAACCGGCGTAGGGGTCCTCGGCGGTCAGGTTGACCGTCGCCCCCGGATAGCTCGCAAGCAGCGGCCGGAGCCGCTGGGCGACCTCCTCCGACGAGACGTTGCGATGCTCCGCGTCCACGAGCCGGAGGATGATCTGACCGAGGTTCGACCCCATCCCCGTGCCGAAGATCATCTCGATGCTCTCGCCGCCGTACCCCCACGAGGCCATGATGGCGCTCTTCTCGGGGACGTTCTTGTACATCACGTCAATCGAGTCGCGGATGATCGCCCCGGTGTCGTCGGTGCGTGCCCCCTCGGGGAGCTTCACGTCGATGGTGACCTGGCTGATGTCCTGCTTCGGCATGAACTCGGTTCCGACGTACCCCGAAAGCGCCATGGAGCCGGCGAAGAACGCGAAGGCGCCCGCCACGACGGTTTTCCGGAACCGCAACGCCCAGGACAGGATGGCGCCGTATGCGTTCTCCACCCGCTCGAGCACGGCGCCCAGCGCCCCGAAGACAGCGGTCCCCGTCCGGGTGTGGCGGGTGTCGAACCCCCGCGGCATGAACCGCGCGGTCAACATCGGCACGAACAGCAGCGCCGTGAGCAGCGAGGCCATCAGCGCAAGGATCAAGATCCACGCCATCTGCTTGAAAATGACACCGACGATTCCGCCTATGAAGATTATCGGCACGAAGATCGCCACGTTGGTGAGCGTTGCCACGACCACCGCCAACGAGACCTCCGCTGTCCCCTCGACCGCCGCGATGTCCGCGCGCTTCCCCCGCGTCAGGTGCCGGTGGATGTTGTCGATGACCACAATCGCGTCGTCGACGACCAGACCGACGGCAATGGCCAGCGCGGCAAGCGAGAGCATGTTGAGCGTGTACCCCGACCAGTACATGAGAAGGAACGTGACGATGAGCGAAGTGGGGAGCGAAACCGAAACGATGAGGCTCGCCCTCAGGTTCCTGAGGAACCCGATGAGGATGAGGATCACGAGGATGCCGCCGAGCATCAAATCGTTCTTGAGCGTGGAGAGCGACGCCTTGATGTTGTTCGAGAAGTCCCGGATGACGGCGATCTTCACGTCCTCGGGGATGTTCTTCTTCAGCCGCACGAGCTCCTCGTGGATCGCGTCGACCACCTCGACGGTGTTCGCGGTCGACTGCTTTTGGACGATCAGCATCACGCCGCGGTTCCGGTTTATCTCGACGAACGAGGTCTGCTCCTCGGGAGAGTCGCGCACCTCCGCGACGTCGCGCAGCCTGACCACCTGACCCTCGAAACCGCCGATGACCGTGTCACCGACCTCCTCGATCCCCCGGTACTCGGCCGGAACACGGACAAGGAAGTCGGTCCGCCCGGTTTCGAGGTGCCCGCCCGGGACGGACATGTTCGACGTGAGAACCGCAAGCTGGATCTGGTCGAGCCCAATCTTGTAGGCGGCGAGGCGGTCGCGGTCGAGCAGGACGCGGATCTGGCGTTCGGCCCCCCCGCGGACGATGACGGTCCCCACGCCCCCCACGCGCTCGAGGGGGCGGGCGATCTCGTCCTTGACGATCTTCTTCAGGCGGGGGTACGATTCCTCGGCGTTGATCCCGAAGATCACTATCGGCATCATCGAGGGGTCGAACCGGAATATCATCGGCCGTTCGGCATCGGAGGGCATGTACTTCCGCGCAAAGTCGATCTTCTCGCGGACGTCGACGCTGATCTCGTCGAGGTTCGCCCCCCAGTCGAAACTCATCATCACGAACGAGACCCCCTCCTGCGAGGTGGACTCGAGCTTCGAGAGCCGCTGGACGGTCGAGACGTACTGTTCGAGCGGCCGCGTAATCCGCGACTCGATCTCCTGCGGACCCGCCCCCTTGTAAACGGTGATGATCCCAATCACGGGGATGTCCATGGCGGGCATGAGGTCGAGTTGGATGAAGGCGAGCGAGAAAAGCCCTAGGATGACCATCGCGGAGAACACGACGGTCGTCGCGACGGGACGTTTTACGCCAAATTCCGGAAGCGTCACCTGCCGCCTCCCGCGGGCTGCGCCTTCACCGGCGCGCCGTCCTTCAGCCGCTGCTGGCCGACCACCACCAGCGACTCGCCGCCGGAGAGTCCCGAAAGGACCTCGTAGACCGTCCCGTCGAGAAACCCCGTCGTGACGTTGCGGCGGGCGGACCTCCCCCCCTCGACAACGAACACGTTGCGCCCCGACTCCGACTCGATCACCGCGTCCTGCGGCAGCAACACGGCGTTCTCGCGCGTCACGACGATGATTGCCACACGCGCGAACATGCCGGGTTTGATCAGCCCGTCGGCGTTTTCGAGCATCACTTCGACTTCGGTCGTGCGGTTGTGGGGGTTGACTATCGGCGCCACGTTCGTGACCCGGCCCGAGAAAACGCGGTCACGGTAGGCGTCGAGGCGGACCTCGGCCTCAAGCCCTGCCTTGACCCGCGCGATGTCCTTCTCGACGATGCCTATGAGAACTTTGACGCGGTCCATGTCCACGATGGTCACAATCGGGGCGGCCTTCATCATCTGGGCCGAAGTGACCACCTCGCCTGCGTCGATGTGTTTCTTCGCAATTACGCCGGCCATGGTGGCCACAATGACGGCGTCCTTGAGCTGGCTGTCCGCAAGACCCACGGTCCCCTCGAGCTGATCAACCTGGCTCTTCGCCGCCAGGTAGCCGGTCTGCATGTCGTCCCACAGCTTCTGCGCGACGGCCCCCTCCTTGTGAAGCTTCTCGAGCCTCCGGTAGTTGGCCTCCATGTTCTTGAGATTCGCGCGCGCCATCTCGAGACCGGCCCTGGCCTGTTGCGCCTGAAAACCCGCCTTTTCCCTGTCGACAACCGCGACGAGCTGGCCTTTTCTGACGCGATCCCCTTCCTTGACCTTGAGTGAGGTGAGCGCGCCCGGCACATTCGAGAAGAGCGTCACCATCTTCTCGGGAGCTATGTTCCCGGTGACCGAGACCACATCGCGCACCGCCCCCTTTTTCACAGTCTCGACCGCCACTGGAATCGCGTAGTCGTCGGCCTTTTTCGCGGTCGCCGCCTTTTCGCCGCACCCCGCCGCGCCCCCCGCCGCCACGGCGCAGGCAACGACCGCCGCGGCGACCCGATTCCCGCCCGATCGCCGAAGCCTGAAGCCCGAAGCCTGAAGCCTGAAGCCTGAATGCTTGATGTTGTTTTTGATCATCCCGCCTGCCTCCCCGCCGCGCCGTCCGGAGACCCTGCGCCGTTGATGAAAAAGTCCATGAAGAACGGGGCCTTTCCGACCAGGCTGTACTCGACCGGCGAGAACAGCCATTCGTGAAAGAGCTCGTGCTGGATCCCCAAAAACATGTGTGCGAGGTCCTTGGGGTCTATCGGGCGGAGCCCGCCCTCCCTGATCCCCTGGAACATGAGCTTCGCATAAACGTCTATGAACTTCGCGTACCACACCTGCCCCTTGGAAGTGAACGTGCCGATGAGCTCGGTCGTGGCGTGCGCCGTCTGCTGGATCATGAGCTTCGAGAACGAGCGGCTCGAATCGGCGAACTCGAACGACTCGCGGACGACGGCCTCGAACTTTTCAACAAAGGGGCCCGGCCCATCGATGACCCGGTTCAGCGTGCCGGCGAGCATCATCAGCCCCTCGTCGATTACCGTGACGTATAGGTCCTCCTTGCTGCGGAAGTAGTTGTAGATCGTGCCCGCGGAATATCCCGCGCGCGCCGCGACCTCCTCCATCTTGGCGAAGTAGAACCCCTTCTCGCTGAAGACCTCGCGCGCGGCGGCAAGGATAGCCTCGCGGTGCCTGGCCTTCTCGCCCTCCTTGCGAAGACGCTGTTGGGCGTCTTTTGCTGCTTCCATGTCTCACCTCTGCGAGGTTTGAACGAACGTTCACCATTTACATCGTTGGGCATTCATTGTCAATACCCTAATTTGACTTGACAAAACAGAAAAGATGGGGTTTCATCTGAACCGTGCTTCACGTGAATGAACCGTCATTTCCACCCCGGTAGGCAGGGAAGGCGCGAAGATAAGATGATAATGAAGACCTCGTGGACAGCAGTGGCGTTCTTTATCGCGTTTCCCTCCGTAGCCTTCGGACAGGACAAGGTGACGCTTGATGAATCGGTCTGCACGGCGCTTCGGCAGAACCGTCAGGTCCGGGCCGCGTCCGAAAAGGCGGCCGGGCAGGAGTACAACGTCAAGGGCGCCTTCGCCGACTTCCTGCCCAAAGGAAAGGTCCAAGGCCAGTACTTCCGGACGGGACCCATAGCTACGCTCGAATTCGACATCGCAAGTTCCTTCACGCCCGACCCGAACAAGTTCCCCGACAGGTTCAAGAGCGACCCCAATTTTGCGAAGTGGCTCGACTATTTTGGAGGATTCGCCTCCGCGCTCCCCCCGCCGACCGCAATGGAAGTAAGCGAACCCGACCAGGTGTCGCTCCAGTTCAGGGTCGAACAGCCTTTGTTCTCGCTCTACCCCATCTACCAGGGATACGAGATGCAGAAGGACGGCCTCGAGATGGCGAGGCTCGCGCAGAAGGTGACCGAACAGGAGGTCCGAGCGCAGGTGGTGACGACGTATCTTGGAGCGCTCAAGGCGAAAAAGATGCTCTCAATCGCAATGGAGGCGGTCGAGCTGATAGGTGCGCACCTCGACCAGGCCAAGAAGTTCGTGGCGGCGGGCGTCGCGCACATCTCGGACCAGCTCATGGCCGAGGTGAAGCTCGCCGACGCAAAAAACAACGTGGTGCGCGCCGAAAACGGGATCCGCCTGGGCACCGCCGGCCTCGCGATGATGATGGGCGGGCGTCCGTCAGGCGATTTCGACCTCGTCGATATCGTCGCCGGCGAGTCGACAGCCATCCCCAGGGTTGCCATGGGCCTTCGGGAGCTCGAGGATGCCGCCCGCACAAAACGCTCGGAGCTCCGGATCATCGACCGGCAGGTCGACCTTGCCGAACGGAACGTGAAGCTGCAGTGGAGCAACTACATCCCGCAATCGGCGCTTGTGGGGAGCTACGGCTACCAGCACGGCAACACGTTCATGCCGGATTGGTCGTGGGCCGTCGGTGGCGTCGCGAGCCTCACCTTCTGGGACTGGCTCAAGACCCACGACCAGATCCAGGCAGCCAAACACAGTCTGTCCGAGGCAAAGGAAAACCGCGAATACGCCCGCGAGGGGATCGTGTTCTCGGTCAAGCAGGCATTCTTCGACCTCCGCTCGACCGAGCAGGTCATCACAACTGGAGAGGCCGCTATCAAAGAGGCGAAAGAAAACCACCGCGTGGCCAGGATGAAGTACGATGCCCAGATGGCGACCAGCGTTGACGTCCTCGATGCGGCGATGATGCTTGCGAAAGCGAAGGCCGACTACTACGCCGCGGTCTACGACTTCTGGGCGGCGCTCGCCAGACTCGCCCGCGCGGTCGAGAGCGACGAGGAGACTTTCACGGGCGCCAAGCCGCTCGTGGGGAAGTGCCAGTGAGCGAGCGAACAGCGGGTGGCGGGTAGCGAGCAGCGGGCAACAAACGGCTCCGCACGGGCGAATTCCGCCCCCCAAAAAAAGCCGGCCTTCTCGGATCCCCTGTAAATCCAAAGACATGGGACATGGCATGTCTGTTGCTGTTTCGGGCCGCCATGTCCCGGTCTTCAAAGGCGATTGCCGCGATGTTCCCGGTGCTCGCCGCGTCTGCGCTCGCGTGCGGCTCCAGCGGCAACCCGGAAACAAACCCAAGGCCCCTCGCCGCCGACACCCCATCTTTGTCGTTTGTGCTCGACACCGTAACGACGTGCCGGGCGGACGGGTACGAGGGAACGACGACCGAGCCGACGGTCGTGACGTTGGACGGCCACACCATCACCTTCGGCTCCGAAGACGAGATCCTCTCCGGCATCCCTCTCCCTGCTTTGACGGCGGACGGCGCCTTCGCAATCGAACCCATGACGATTGAGACGGGAGAGATGTTCGGCGAGGTCCGTCTTCTCCGCGCCCGCGGCAGAGTCGAAGCCGACTCGCTGCAATTGGAGTACGAGTTCGAAGTTCTCGACGTTTCGTGCAGGACCGAGACCCTAGGGAGCAAGGCGGACTAACTGCCCGATATCACGACCGTTTTGGCCAGCCCGGCTCCGAATGCCGGGCCTTTTTGTTTTGGGCCGCCCGCGTCCCTTGACACCCTGACAACCGATGATTAAGTTACGCGCGCTTCCGGGTTCGGGTCGCGGTCATGGGGAGTCGCAAAACGAAAGAAACCGATGTTCGATAATTCAAACGCACAAAAGGAGGCAACGCGATGAAGTTCAGGCCGCTGTATGACAAGGTCCTCATAAAAAGGGTCGAGGCCGAGGAGAAGACCAAGGGCGGGATCATCATCCCCGAGACCGCCAAGGAAAAGCCCGTCGAGGGGAAAGTCATCGCCGTGGGAAACGGCCGGATCCTCGAAAACGGGAGCAAGATCCCCCTCGACGTCAAGGTCGGCGACCACGTCCTCTTCGGAAAGTACTCGGGGAACGAAGTCAAGATAGACGGCGAGGAACACGTCGTCCTCAAGGAAGAAGAGATCTACGCGATAATTGAAAAGTAGGGGCGGCACGAGCCCGCAACAAACAACACCCATGGAGGTTTGACCATGTCCGCAAAGATGCTTCTGTTCGGAGAGAACGCCCGCAGCGAGATGCTAAAAGGCGTCAACGTCCTGGCCGACGCAGTCGGCGCCACCCTCGGCCCCCGCGGCCGCAACGTGGTCCTCGACAAGTCGTTCGGCTCGCCGGTCATCACCAAGGACGGCGTGACCGTGGCCAAGGAGATCGAGCTCGAGAACAAGTTCCAGAACATGGGCGCCCAGATGGTCAAGGAGGTCGCCAGCAAGACTTCGGACATCGCCGGCGACGGCACGACCACCGCCACGATCCTCGCCCAGGCCATCTATCGTGAAGGCGCCAAGGCCGTCGCGGCCGGCTACAACCCGATGGACATCAAGCGCGGCGTCGACGACGCGGTCGGCATCGTGGTCGAGCAGCTCAAGAAGATGTCCAGGTCGTGCAAGGAGCACAAGGAGATCGCCCAGGTCGGGACCATCTCGGCCAACGGCGACGAAACCATCGGCAACATCATCGCCGACGCCATGGACAAGGTCGGCAAGGAAGGCGTCATCACGGTCGAGGAGGCCAAGAGCCTCGAAACCACCCTCGAGGTCGTCGAGGGGATGCAGTTCGACCGCGGTTACGTCTCGCCGTATTTCGTCACGAACGCCGAGAAGATGGAAACCGTCCTCGAGGAACCGTACATCCTCATCCACGAGAAGAAACTTTCCAACATGAAGGACCTTCTCCCGCTCCTCGAACAGGTCGCCCGCAGCGGGAAGCCCCTGCTGATCATCGCCGAGGACATCGAGGGCGAGGCCTTGGCCACGCTGGTCGTCAACAAGCTTCGCGGCACGCTCCAGTGCGCCGCGGTCAAGGCCCCCGGCTTCGGTGACCGCCGCAAGGCCATGCTCGATGACATCGCAACCCTGACCGCCGGCAAGGCCCTAAGCGAGGAGATCGGGATCAACCTCGAGAAGGTCACCCTGAATGAACTGGGCCGCTGCAAACGGATTGTGATTGACAAGGACAACACGACCATCGTTGACGGCGCCGGCAAGAAGGACGCGATCAACGGCCGCGTCAAGCAGATCCGGGCGCAGATCGAGGAGACCACCAGCGACTACGACAAAGAGAAACTGCAAGAGCGCCTGGCCAAGCTCGTCGGCGGCGTGGCGGTCATCAACGTGGGCGCCGCGACCGAGACCGAGATGAAGGAGAAGAAGGCCCGGGTCGAGGACGCTATGCACGCGACCCGCGCCGCGGTCGAGGAAGGCATCGTTCCGGGCGGCGGCGTGGCCCTGCTCCGCGCGCAGGACTTCCTCAAGAAATCCATCGAGAAGGCCGCCGAGGAGAGGCAGTTCGGAATGAAGATCCTCTACAGGACGCTCGAGGAACCGATGCGCAAGATCGCCGCCAACGCAGGTTGGGACGGCGCCGTGGTCGTGGACAAGGTCCGCAACGAAGGGAAGGCCGGCGACTACGGGTTCAACGCCCAATCCGAAAAGTACGAAAACCTCGAGAAGGCCGGCGTCATAGACCCGACCAAGGTCGTCCGCATAGCGCTCCAGAACGCGGCGAGCGTCGCGTCGCTGCTAATCACGACCGAGGCGATGGTGACCGAGAAGCCCGAGAAGAAGCCCCCGATGCCCGGCGGCGGAGGCATGGGCGGCGGCATGGGCGGCATGGGCGACATGGACTACTAGACAACGCCTGATCTCCGATCGACCAAACGGCCCTGCGGAACCCTCCGCGGGGCCGTTTTTGTTTCTTGACGAAATCCATTTGCGCTCGCGATTACCGGCGCAGGGCGCGTTTGCCTATGTCGTGGCGGTAGTGGCTGCTTTCGAAGCGGATCAGATCGACGGCCTGGTACGCGCGCTCGATGGCGTTGGCGAAGTCGAAACCCAGCGCGGTGACGCCGAGGATTCGCCCGCCTGAGGTGACGATGGCGCCCCCCGACGTGCCGGTCGCGGCATGGAAGACGTACGTATCGGGGAGCCTGACGACCTCGTCGAGGCCGGTTATCGCCATCCCCTTCGGGTACTCGCCGGGATAACCCTTTGCAGTCATCACGACGCAGACCGACGGCCTCGGGTCCCATTCGAACGCCGTGTCCCGAAGCGTGCCTTCGGCGGCCTGCACGAGCGCCGGCACGATGTCCGAACGGAGCCTGAACATCAGCGGCTGGGTTTCCGGGTCGCCCAGGCGCGCGTTGAACTCCAGAACGTGCGGCTCGCCGTGCGCGATCATCAGGCCGGCGTAGAGAAAGCCGCGGAAAGGCTCACCGCGCCGCGCAAGCTCCTTGACGGCGGGACGCATGACCCGCGCCATGACCTTTTCGTGCATCTCGGCATCAAGGACAGGCGCCGGCGAATACGCCCCCATCCCCCCCGTGTTGTAGCCCTGATCCCCGTCGTTGACGCGCTTGTGGTCTTGTGACGAGGCAAGCGGGACGATGGTCTCGCCGTCGGTGAGCGCGATGAACGAGACCTCCTCGCCCTCGAGGTAATCTTCGATAACGACCCGGGCGCCGGCATCCCCGAACTCCTTCTCGCGCATGATGGCCGCGACGGCCGCCATGGCCTCTCCGCGGTTGAGGCACGGGAACACGCCCTTTCCGGCCGCAAGCCCGTCGGCCTTCACCACACACGGCCGCCCCAGCGTCCTGACGTGCCGCTCGGCCTCGGACGCGTCGTCGAACACCCGGGCCTCGGCGGTCGGGATCCCGGCAGCCTGCATCACGTCCTTGCCGAACGCCTTGCTTCCTTCGATCTTGGCGGCGCCCTTGCGCGGCCCGACGACCCGAAGGCCGGCGTCGTGAAACGCGTCGGCCAGGCCGAGCGTAAGAGGCAACTCGGGGCCCACGACCGTGAGGTCGACGGCCTTCCCCCGCGCCCACTCGACCAGCGCCCCGACCGCGTCGGGTTTGATGGACACACATTGGGCCACGGCGGCGATCCCCGCGTTCCCGGGGGCGCAGTGCAGTTCGGTGACAAGCGGGCTCTGGCGGATCTTCCAGCACAGGGCGTGCTCGCGGCCGCCTCCGCCGATGACAAGTACCTTCATCAGCCCTCCGGAACAACCTACGACTCACGACTTACGACTCACGACATACGGCTCGCGACTCGCGACTGACGACCAACGACCTGCGGCTCGCGACTCACGACTCACGACCTACGACATACCACCGGAGAACAGGCTCGCGTCGCCGATCGGTTGTCGTTGGTCGTCAGTCGTTGGTCAAAAAGCCGCCACCGGCCCGTCGTCAGTCGTTTTCGGGCGCGGGCGCGTCGAGCCCCATCTCGCGCACCTTGGCGACCGCATCGTTCTCGAGCTGGCGGACGCGCTCGCGAGTGAGGTTCATGAGCTCGCCGATTTCCTCGAGTGTGATCCCCCCGCGCTCGGCAACGTCGAGCGCGCAGGTCTCGTCGATCTCCCAGATCTCCTTGCCCGGGAAGTTGAACTTGACCGACCCCGTGCCCGGATTGACGTCGAGGTAGAGGTTGTACTTGCACGACACGAAAAGACACGGCCTGGCCGACTCGGCGCAGTCCGCCCGCGTATGGGGACGCCTGGCCTCGAGCGCCGCGAGGATCTCCTCGGGATTGCTGATGTCCCACCGCATGCGCTTCAGCTCGCGCCTCGACAGCGTCTTGGGCTTGACGCGCCCGTCACCCCCCGGTGCTCCGGTTCTGGCCATCCACGCCTCCGACTGGCGGTAATCTACCAGAGGGGGTTTCAACAATTCAAGCGGTATTTGGACCGGCGAGCCCGCGTCCCATGCGGGTGCCACGGACAACGGAAGGTTGTCCGTGCCCCCCTGCCGACATGGCACCGAGGTCGCACACGGACAAGCCGGGCTTGTCCGTGGCACCCATCCACCGACCAGACCGGTTCGCTCCGGTCTCAAAACGGCACGTCCGCCGGTTCCTCACGCCCGACCGACCAGCGCTCGGTCACCGTCTGAAAATCGGGGATCTCGGCGACGAAGCGGGACGGGCGCAGGATCTTCATCTCGCGGTCGCGGGCGAACGCGCTCATCGGCTGGCAAAGATACAGCTCGTCCTTCGCCCGCGTGACGGCCACGTAAAACAGCCTGCGTTCCTCCTCTTCGCCCGCGAGCGTCTTGATGGCGAGCGCCGAGGGAAACCGCCCGTCGCAAAGCCAGATTACGAAAACGGCGCGCCATTCAAGTCCCTTGGCCTGGTGCACCGACGAAAGCGTCAGGAACTCGCGTTCGCCCTCCTCCCGCGGGCGGACCTGCTCGGCCTCGATGTTGGTAAGGAGCGCTATCTCGCGGAGGAAGTCATCGAGCGTCGCGTACCGCGCGGCAAACGCCGCAAGCTGTTCGATGTCGTCGCGCCGCGCAGGCGCGTCCGGATACCTCGACTCGAGCACTTCGCGGTAGTGGGCCTTGAGGAAAAGGCCGAGCGCCTCGGAAGGATTGTCCCGAATTCCGGGTTCAAGCGCGCCGCGCAGGATCGCCTGGAACTTTCGAAAACCCGCGTGCGCGCGGCCCTTGACCGCCGCGGGCTGGAACGCCTTGTTCGCCGCGAAGTCAGGCATCTCGGCCGCCCGTACCCGAATCGCCGCGGCGGCCGCCTCGGCCGTGGCGTTCCCGATGCCCGGAAACAGTTTAAGGAGCCGCCGCGCCGCGAGCTCGTCGCTGGGGTTCCCCATGAAACGGAGCAGCGACAACGCATCCTTGATGTGCGCCTGCTCGAAGAAACGCACCCCCGAGCGGACGACAAACGGGATCCCGCGGCGCGCGAGCGCCATCTGGACCTCCAGCGAATGGCTGTGTGCGCGGTACAGCACGGCGATCCCGGACAGGCCGACACCTTCTTCGACAAGCTCCGCCGCCCGCTGGGCGACGAATGCCGCCTGCTCATCGCCGTCCCGGAACGTCGCGTACGCCGGCAGAGGCCCGTCTCCGCGCTCGGCCGACAGAACCTTGTTGAACTGGCCCTGGTTCCGGGCGAGCACGCGGTTGGCAAGTGAGAGCACCTGCGGCGTCGAGCGGTAGTTGCGCGTGAGCGTCAAGACGTTGCACCCCGGGTAACGCTTGGGAAACTCGATCATGTTGGCGACCGTCGCGCCCCGAAAAGAGTAGATCGACTGCGCGTCGTCCCCCACAACCATGAGTCCCCTGCCCGCGCGGACGTCGGTTCCGGCCCCGCCCGGCGCCCCGGGGCCGCCCGAGAGGAGGGCCACGATGTCGCCCTGGATGCGCGTCGTGTCCTGGTACTCGTCTACAAGAACGTGCTGGAACCGCGCCGTCAGCGCGACGCGGACCTCCGGGTTCCGCTCGAGCAGGTCGCGGCAGCGCCGCAGCAGCCCGTCGAAGTCCATCACGTTGAGTTCAACCTTTCGTTCCTCGAATGCGTCGCGCACGCGGCCGATCCACGACACGAAAGGAAAGAGGTAGGGGAATTGATCGAGGACGACGTCCTCGGGCGTCCTGCACGTGTTGACCGCAAGGCCGAATACCGTGAGCAGAAGGTCGGGTTTGGGGAGAGGCGCACCCGTCCCCGCACCGTCCTTGAACGCCGTCCCCGCCGTTACGGACCCCACGAGCTCGGCCGCGTCGCCGTCGTCGAGTATCCCGAAGCTGGACCTGAAGCCCGCCAGTTCGGCGTATCTCCGGAGGATCACGTTCGCGATGTGGTGGAATGTCCCCCCGAGCACGCGCGAGGCCGCGCCGCCCGTGAGCACGCCGACCCTCGTAAGCATCTCGCGCGCGGCCTTGTTGGTGAACGTGCAGAGCACAATCGATTCGGGGGCGACCCCCGACTCGACGAGCCACGCGACACGGTACGTGACCGTGCGGGTCTTGCCGGTCCCTGCGCCGGCGATGCACAGCACCGGCCCGCACCCCGCCGTCACGACCCCGAGTTGTTCCGGATTAAGCTCCCGCTCGAAGTCGACGCGGCGCAGCGCGCCGCCGTCTTCAAGAACGTACCTGCGCCCGGGGGGCATGGTCTTCCGCCTCCCGCCTCACGCCTTCTCAGAACTCGTACGACACGTCCAGACCGACCTGGAACGCCGGGACCAGCTCGTAGAGACCGGTCCAGTCGTCGAGCTCCCACGCCTCCTGGAGCGTGGCGTAGATCCCGATCAGGTTGAACGGGCGGAACCTGAACGTGGCGAGGAAGATCGAGTTCGACCCGCCGAAGTCAACTATGTCGGCCATGCTCTGGAAACCGACCTTGTGGTAGGTTCCGTGCAGCGACACGAAGTACGGGAGCGGGAGGTCAACGTGAAGCTGGAAGTTCCCGTTCCCCGTCGCCAGGGCGTTCTGATCGCCGTCCTTCGCAAGCGTCGGAAGATTGCCGGACGTCGCGTCGTTTATCGAGAACCCGATCCCGAACCACTTCGAGAGCTCGTAGTTGACCTCGAGATAGTAGCCCAACCGCGTGTCACCCGTCGAGCGCGCCTCGAGCTCCTCCCGCTTGGTCGGGTAGTACCCGCGCGCGTAGTTCAAATCGCTGCGGTCCGGGATGACGTACTGGAACCTCTGGACCTCGTAAAACGAATCAAAGTACGTCGGCTCGTAGTTCGGGTCAAAGACGCGGAAATCGGTGCGAATGTTGAAGAACGACCTGTACTTTTCGCCCAGGTTGAAACGCCACTGGACGCCGGTCGTGAGGCCCTTCCCGCCGAAGTTCAAGAAAGAGATGTCGGCGTACGGCTTGATGTCCACGTGCTTGGTCTTGACCACTTTGATGTGGGCGTCGATGCCGTAGGCATAGATCATCTCGGTTTCGGTCTCGAGAACGTTGCTGTCGCCCACGACCGGTTTGCCGTAGGGGAAGCGGAGGTAGTAGTTGCTTCCGTCGTTGATGCCCGTCGTGAACTCCGGGAAATTGGCCTTGTCGCGCTTGACGGTCACGGGAGCGTCCGTGTCGGTGATGAAGGTGACCCCCAGTGACAGGCTGTTGAGCACGTCGCTCGACTTGAACCAGGCGAACGGCCGGACGAACGGCATGACGCCGATGACCGGCGCGCCCATCAGATTGGACACGGTCGACTCGAACCCGGCGTAGTCGTGGTTGTAGTCGAACTGGAGGCCGAGCTTCTTCTGGTCCATCATCACGTTCGGAATGTAGCGGCGCATCAGGAACCCGTGTCCGAGCGTCGAGGCGAAAACCGTGGTCGCGGTCACGTAGAGAGGGTCGAACTTCCGTCCGTACTGGACGAAACGGATGATCTTGGCAAAATCCGTCGGCTCGTCCCAATCCCGGCTGCGAAGGGACCACGTCGGGTTGTCTTCGGGCGGGTTCTTGGGGCTGAAGAGCTCGAGATTGAGCGGCGCGTTGACCCCAAGCGCAAACTTCTTCCAGAGCAGGTCGACGCGCGGGTTGATGTGCAGATAATGTGCGTCGTACGGAACCTCGGGGAGCTTGAGGTAGCCGACCGAGACGCCGATGTGGCTTTTCTGCCCGATGATTGACGACCCGCCGAACTGGTCGCGGCCCTCGTATATCGTGCCCTTCCGATCGACTTCCTCTTCCTTCTTTCCGGCCTTGGCGTCTTTTTTCTCTTCCTTCTTCTCATCGGTCTTCCCGGCCGCCGGCGGAGGCGGAGGCGGCGGCATCGGCTGCGCCTGCTCGGGCGGATACGGGGCTGGAGGCGGATACGCCGCCGGCGGTGGTGCAGGCGGCGGAGGCGGATATGCCTCCGGCGGGGCCACTCCGGGGGGCGGAACGGCGGCGGGCGGAGGCCCGGCCGGCGGGGGCTCCGGCGGATAGAGGGGCGGCTGCGCGGCCGGGACCGGCGCAGGCACGGGCGGCGGAGGGACGGGCGCAGGCGCGGGCGAAGGCTGTGCCGCGGGCACGGCCTCGGGCGGCTGCGCCCAGGCGGGTGCCTGCGCGGCCGCGACGGAAGGCGAAAGCCACACAACCGCGGCGGCCGTCGCGAAGATGAACAGGGTTCGGATGTCACGCCTCATGGTCGCTCCTAGCTTTCAGGACCTCGCGTATTGTATCCCAATCGAAGCCCGAGCGGTAGAGGAAGTCCGATGCGCGCTTTCGCTCGCGCGGTCCCTCCCCCGAAAAATCCGCCCTCCCAAACCTCCGCCTAAGCGCCGCCCGCGCCGACGCGCGCATGTCGACCCCTTCGAACGCCCCGGCCACGGCCCGCGACGCGGTCTCCCGATCGATGCCGCGGGCGCGAAGCTTCACGGCAACACGGCCCGGTCCCCAGTTCCTGCGCGACGCCCCGGCGCACGCGATCTCGCCGGCGACGGCCTCGTCGTCGACGTACCGGAGATCCCTGAGCCACGCGACGGCCTCGGCGATTTCCGGTTCGCCGTAGCCCGCCCTGCCGAGCCGGCGTTCGATCTCGGCCGCCGTGCATCGCCGCCGCGCCAAGATATCGAGGGCCGCGGTGCGCACGGGAACCCGCGCCGCTTCGCCGTCCTCGTGCCCTCCCGCTTCGCGCCGGCGCCGCATTCAGAACCGCTCGGGCTTGGCCGGGCCCTTCTTGACCTGTTCGGGCGGCCCCACCGAGCTTTCGAACGCCTCCCACTTCGTGTCGCCCGTCGAGCTGATCCCGCTCACCCGCAGCGCAAAGTCGTCCTTGTTGGACGCCTGCCTCAAGGCCTCTTCGTAGCTGATGAACCCGCCCTTGTACAGGAACATGAGCGACTGGTCGAATGTCTGCATGCCCCACGCGAGGTACGACTTCGCGATGACGTCCGGTATCTCCTTCGTCCTGTCCTTGTCCTCGATGAGCTCGCGCACGAGGGCGTTGTTTATCATCACCTCGACCGCCGGGACCCGCCCCCGGCCGTCTGACCGCGGGACAAGGCGTTGGGAGACGACCGCCTTGAGCGTCGACCCGAGCTGCAGCCTGATCTGCTTCTGCTGGTGCGGCGGGAAGACGCCGACGATGCGGTTGACCGACTCCGACGCGTCGGTCGTGTGGAGGGTGGAGAGGACGAGGTGGCCGGTCTCGGCCGCGGTGAGCGCGGTCTCGATGGTTTCGAGGTCACGCATTTCGCCGACCATGATCACGTCGGGGTCCTGGCGGAGGACCGACCTCATTGCGTTCCCGAACGACACGGTGTCCACACCGACCTCGCGCTGGTTGATGATTGACCGCTTGTCCCGAATCAGGAACTCGATCGGGTCCTCCACGGTCATGATGTGGCAGGTCTTGTTCGAGTTGATGTAGTCTACCATCGCCGCAAGCGTCGTGGACTTGCCCGAACCGGTGGTTCCCGTCACGAGGATGAGCCCGCGTTCCTCCAAGGCCAACTTCTCGAGGACCTTCGGGAGGTTTAGCTGTTCGAACGCCAGGATCTTGAACGGGATGACGCGAAGAACCATCCCGATCGTCCCGCGCTGCTGGAAAATATTGACACGAAAGCGGCCCAGGCCCGGCACGCCGTAGGCAAGGTCAGTCTCGTTGACCTCCTTGAACCGCTCGCGCTGGGCGTTGGTCATGATCGAAAAGCCCATGCGCCCGATCTCCTCCGGCGGCAGCCGCTGGGCGTCCTTGAGCGGCACCAGCGCGCCGTCCACGCGAAAGATGGGCGGCATCCCGGCCTTGAGGTGGATGTCCGAGGCCCCGCCCTGCATCGCGATCTTCAGAATCTCGTTTAACTCCATGCGCGCCGTTTCTAGAGTTCCTGCTTCGCCTGTTTGGCGAACTCGCCGTTGGGGGCGAGCTTGAGGTAATTCTGGAACATCTCCCGCGCCTGTTCCTTTGCGACCTTGCTCGCCTTGTAGAACTTCCCGAGGTAAAAGTACACGTCCGGATACGCCTTGTCCCGCTCCACGGTCTTTTGAAGCAGTTCCTCGGCGGGTTCGAACTCGTTCCGGTCCATGTAGAGCTTCGCGAGCTGGACCGCCGCCTCGGACGTCTTGCGCACGTTGCGGATGGCGACGAATCCCGTGATGGAGTTCTCGAATTCCGCGACACACATGTCCATCTTTTCCTGATCGCGGTAAAGGAGCGCCTGCTCGAGGTGGGCGAAAGGGTCCTCGGAATTCAGGGAGGACGCCTTGGCGATTTCCTTCTGCGTTTCCTTGTAGTCCTTCTTGAGCCGGAGGGCGCGGGCCCTGATGAGGTAGAACGGCCCTTTGTTGGAATCGGCAAGGTATCGCATCGCGCTGGTGACGTTCGCGATCGCGCCGTCGTGGTCCCCGGCGATGTTCTGCATCTCCGCGAACTCGCGGTAGTACTCGGGTTTCTTGCTGTCGAGCTTGATCGCTTTTTCAAACGCCTGCTTCGCTTTTGCGAATTCGCGCGAGGCAAAATAGCGCCGCCCAAGTTGGAAGTGGAATTGCGCGTTTTGTGGATCGAGGTCGCGGGCGGTGTTGAGGTTCCGCTCCGCCTCGGACTCCTTTCCTTCGGCAAGGTACAAGAGGCTGAGGATGAAATATGCCTTCGCAAGCTCCTTCTTGGAAACCTGCCCCTGCGGCATCCCGAGGACCTTCTGGACCTCGCGCTCGGCCTCGCGCCTCCGGTCGTCCATGTCCGCGTAGAGCTGGGCCCGCCCAAGGATCGCGCCGATGTGATCGGACTGGCCTTTCAGGATGAAGTCGTACTGCGCCAGGGCCTGCTTGGCGTTCCCCTGGCGCACCGAGAGATCGGCCATGAGCATGAGTGAACGCGGGTCGGTGATCTTGATGTCCGCCATGGTCTCAAGATTCCGCCCCCGCTTGTACGACTCGATCGCCATTTCGTAGTTGCCCGCCGCGGCCTGGATGATGCCGGCGACAAGGAAGAGTTTTGAGTTCTGGCCCTTCTGGAGTGCGTCCTGCGCCATCGACTCGGCGCCGCGGGCGTCGCCCGAGTAGAACCTGAGAAGGGCCTGCGCGGCGGCAAGCGTCGGCGACTGCTCCTTGGCCTTGATCGCCCTGTCCACGTAGTCGTGCCCCTCTTTGGCCACGGCCTCGCCCTCTCCGAATTCGCCGAAGAGCACCGCGTCGACGTACGCGCCGGTTGCCAGGATCGGTCCTTCGTCGGACTTCACGCCAAGGGCTTCGTTGTTGAGCTCGCGCGCCTTCTTGTAGCCGGCGTACGTGTCGGAACGAATGCTGGCCGTGGCCTCTTTGACAAGCTTGCCGACCTTTCGCTCCCGCGCGGCATAGATGCTGATCCCGGCGATGATCGAGAGAGAAACGGTGGCGAGGATCACGACAAGAATCATCGTCCGACGCGCCGCCTGCTTCCGCATCCAGGCGGGCGTCTCCGAGAAATCCTCGACCGGCCCGGGCGCGGCCGGGCGCGGCCTCGATTTGGGTACGGCCTCGCCCTCCGCCGAAATCCCCGCCTCTTCGGGGGTCACCGCGGGACGCGGGCGCGTGACGGGCCGCTTGGGCCTGATCGCCTTTGACGGCGGGCGCGCAGGTTTGGAAACAGGCGCCCGCGCGGCTGCACCGGCGTCCTCCTCGTCTTCTTCTGGCGCGGGGGGCGGGACCTTCTTTGGCGCGATTTCGACGCCCTTCTCCATGAGCGTCGCCTTGACCTCGACGTTGTCGGGCGCGAGCTCAAACGCCTTCTTGAAAAGCTCTATGCCGGTGGCGTCCTCGCCGACCCTGAAATGAAGGTTCCCCTTGAACATGAGCGCCTGGAGGTTCACGGGGTCGGCCGTGAGCACGTGGCCCAGCTCGTCGATGGCCTTGGCCGACTTCTGCTGGCGGTTGTATATCTTGGCGAGGATGAAATGCCCCTCGACGGGGTGGGACTTCATGCCCTTCTTCGCGACAACCATCGCCTCGACGATACGGTTGAGTTCCATGTAGGCGTTTGCCAGGTCGACAAACGCCTTCGACTGCGGGTCGGACGCGAACGCGAGCTCAAGCCGTGCCAGGTCGGCGGGTTTCATTGGCCCGGTCGAGGTTTCCTGCGGCATTTCAATCCTCTATCGAACGCCCCCACGGATTGTGCTTTTCGTCACGCCCCCCGCGGCGGGCAGGATACTAACAAAGCGACCCGGGCATGTCAAAGGAATATGACATTTTTTTCGCGGTTTCTGACGCGGTCCGGCGACTCGGTTGACAGGGGTGTCGCCCTGAGCGAAACGCCGCCACCGCCGACCAACTCGTCGCGATGATCGGCACCATCAACTACGAAATCGTCGCCCGCTGCGACACGCTGGCGCCAAGGATGCTTGCCTGACAAGCTCCGCGCCTTTCAGACCGCCACTTGCTGACGGTGCCACGGCGCATCGCAATCGGGCGCAGTACGACGCCGAGGTGACACCCGCCGATGCTACCACAGACAGAATGTTCGTCGGCCGCCGAGCCCCTACTTGAACACCGCCGCCTCGAAATCGGCCACCGTGTACCACTGACTGTAGACCTTGACCTTGCCGTTAATGATCGGCGCGAAGAACCACATGTACGGCATGTTGGCGTTGCTGTCTGCGAAGAGGTAACCATCCTGACCAGGTTCCAAGTCATATACGTAGCTGTCCCAGTAAATGTCCCAGGCTTCGACGCCGTCGCCTCTAACGCCACGATAGCCTCCTCGTACAACAAGAGTCGTAGGCAAGTCGTTTCGCCCGCCAATCTTGATTGCGCCGTCAAACTCGAAAACGGTGAAAGGAAGCGGGTACTGTTTTCCGTCCTCGTCCGCCAGAATCACGTACTGGTCCGTCCTCATCTCGCACCACAGATCCCTGATCCTGGCCTTGCCGTACCACCAAAGCTCGGGCAGTTTGGCGAACGCGTTGTACTTGAACGGGTCGCAGGCCCACTGGTCGCCGGGGCTGCAAGCCGCATGGCCGTGGCGCGGATCCTCCATGAGGCACTTCGGCATGCGGGTCCCGATGCCAGTATCTGCGACCCCAGCGTCAATGCCCTCCAAAGGATTGCTCTGCATGGTCCGGCTTTCCGAGCAGCCCAGCAGACTGAGCACCAAACCTACTATCGCCGTCTGAATGATCCGAGGAAACATGGTCCCACCCTCCCTTCTAGTTGAGGAACAAGATGTACTTCCCGTTCTGTGGATCGTACACCACGGATTGCTTCCAGACCTTCTGGTTCTGCGTGTACGAGAACCCGTCGGGGTTCACCTCGTGCCACTGGCCGTCGCGGCCGAGGTAGTTGATCAGGAGTTCGTTCGTGTAGTCGGATGTTGCCGTTTTGAAATGGGTTGCCACGAACGCCCCATCGCCGAACGTGATATGCGGATCGTAGAGACTCTCATATTGCGACAGCCCACCTTGCGGGACCAGGAACACCCCGGTATCGGTCAATACCGCCAAGACGAGCTGCAGATACGAGTAACCTTTACTCGGGTCGCTGTCCCACTTCTTCCAGACCGCATAACAATTCCCAGTGGTGGGGTCGCATGCCAATGACGGCTCACCCATTGCTTTCAGCGCACGCGCGTTTCCATTCTCGCTTCGTTCGCTCCATGTGAGGCCATCCGCCGAGACCATCCCGTACACCTGGTATGCGATCAGGTTCTGACAGTCATTTGCATCACCATCCAGGTTGCCGGCATTCTGTATGGTGAGTTGAGTTCTGCACGCCTGAGGCCAGTCTCGCGGATCGTTTCCCATCCAGTTCGTCGGGAAGTAGTTGCGCCAGAGCAACGCGAATCGTTGACCGTTGAAGGCGACCGCAGGCGACCCGTACGCGGCCACCTCAACAGCGCCGTGCGGGTAGTCGGTGATCGCTTTGAATCCTTGCCACGTTGCGCCGTAGTCATCGGAGTAGGCGTACCATAGCCGCGTCATGTTGCGGCCGTGACAGGTCAGGTCCTCACAGTTCCAGACTTGGTAGGTATTACCGTTGAACAGCCGGTCTTCCCATTTCGGATCGTCGGGGCAGTAGCCTTCGTTCTGAACCCAGACCATCAGTGTCCTGTCGACGTTTTGGCCGCCGACGTTTATCCGGCCATGCGCCAAAGCCGGAGACGAAAAGGTCTTTGCCTCGGGACGAAGCACCGACGACTGCCACGACCCGTTCTTGAACAACCTGGTCCGAATGGCCGCGGTCGCATCGGACGGGTCGGAGTACGCGACGAGCACGGACTCGTCCCTCTGCGCCACCGGCGCCACCTTCATGTTTGCCGTTGAACCCGCCCCAGTCCACGAGGTCGTCCCGCTCCAGTTGGCAAGCCCGGTAGCGGTGGCGGTCCTGATGGTGCGCTGCGCCACGCCGTATCCGAATTTCGCGTTGTGGCGGATGGCGTCGATCTCGTTCCACCAAACCTGGTCCAACGACGACGTTCCGGAGGCCCAATACGACGCGACGTACCTCCCGGGCGCCAGCATCGCGTCAGGGCACTGGGGGTCCCGGAAACCCATAAAGGCGTGACCAGCCTCGTGCCCGAGGATGTCCTCGAAGAAGTCCGGCGGGCCGACGTTGCTTGCCCCCCATCGCTCGTCCGGCTCGGGGAAATGGTCGGTGTAGTTCATTGGAACGGTGCCGGTATCGTCAGTGTACAGAGGCATCCAAATCCGCCCCGTGATCGAATCGTGACCCGCATGCGGATTGCCGCTTTTGAAAGTCGATATGACGACGGTACAGGGCAACTCTTTTTTCTGATCCTTCTTACAAACGCAATACGGATCGCAGCCCACCGGATCGGAGTACTGCCTTGGTCGCTTGAAAAGTATTCCGCTCCCGCCCTGGACATTCCAACCTTGGACCATGTGATCGACCATTTTCATGATCACGAACCCGTTGAGCCGCCCCTGCCCATATTGGGCGATCCTTTTGTCAGTATAGTCTTCGCCTATCAGATCGTCCAAACACACCCGCACATCGATCCCGTTCGGGCAGCCAGACGCGGCGCTCAGGTCCCACTTATCCATCGGATACCAGATGACGGGTTTCTCCGCTTTTGTGGTGCCTGTCGAGTCGGTGGGTCCGGCGGAAGCGCTTTCCCCACGGTTCAGCCACAACGTGGCCGTTACGGCCGCTTTGTAATCCGCGTTCTTCGTAAAACTGCCCGTGCCCTCGGGTTGCGGGGGAACGAACCCACCGTCATCCACCGCCAGATCCTGCGATGTTCCATCCCACGTCATGTCTCTCGCGAGATTGATGACATACATGTCGGCTTGGGGTTTCATCTGCGACTTGTCCACGGGCCCGCCCGCCGTTAGAGTCTGGATGGTTTTCTTCGCGGGATCGTTCGCGTCGTACAACGACACGGTCAACGTCTGACGGTACGCTGCGCTGGTATCGTTGTAGTGGGTGTTTGTGATCTCAATTTTCGTCTTGACCGTCACCTTCACCGTGTCATTGACCCCATCCTTGTCCGGGGAAAATACGGCCTTTTCGAACTGAATGTCCGTAACCGAAATCTCGTCGATACATCCGAAGGCCGTTCCAAGGACACAAAGGAACGTCACAGAAAGCACCGTCGAGCGGACCGTTGGGTTCGTTTTCATCGCCAATCCCTCCCGTGGTTGATACACTGCGGCAGGGCGCCGCGTTTTGACCGCCGGAGTTTGCTTACATAAGGATCGGACGGACGGACGGACGGTGCAAGGGATGTGCCACAGCTTCGGCGGGGGCTTGCGGGCAAACGAACGCGCCGTCGGTTGGATGGAACCCGTTGGTTCGTTGTCTCAACACGCGCACTGTCGCCCTCGCACCCGTTACGCACCTGATGTCGATCATGCCGATTCCCTTATGCCGAAGCGCTGTACAGCGGTCAAGATTTTTTTGTTGTTGGGGGCGTTGTTCCGCCCTTTCAGGGCTTGTTCTCGCTGGGGATTCGCGTACCCGGGCCGATGGCCCGGGCTCAAGAGTTTGGCGCCGTTGGCGCGCCTTGCAATGCCATTCGGCGGAACCGAGGGTCTCCACACGACGGAGGCGGGCGGGGCGTCAAGCCCTTCGACAGGCTCAGGACGAGCGGCCGCACTCCAAAGATCGAACGAAGCCGGAACGCCAGTTGCGGGTGCAAGGCACGGATGTTATAGTGCAGTCCGAACTTTTTGGAGATTGACCCCGCATGCAATTCAACCTGGCCCAGCGCGAGATCACCCTCAAGATCGTCTACTACGGCCCGGCGCTGTCGGGGAAGACGACCAACCTTCAGTCCATCCACAAGCTCATCAAACCCGAAGGCCGCGGGCGCCTGATGACTCTCGACACGCGCGACGACCGCACGCTGTTCTTCGACCTCCTCCCGGTCTTTTTCGAGACGGCCTCGGGCTTCAAGGTCAAACTCAAGCTCTTCACCGTGCCCGGACAGGTGATCCACAACTCGACGCGCCGGATCGTGCTCGCCGGCGCCGACGCCGTCGCTTTCATCGCGGACTCCCAGCGTACCATGACCAAGGCCAACAACGAGTCGTGGGCCAACATGCACGAGAACCTCAAGCTCAACGGGCTCAACCCCGACGAAATCCCGGCCGCAATCCAGTTCAACAAACGCGACCTTAAAGACATCAAGTCGGACGCCGAGGTGGACGACGTCGCCAAGAAAGGGCGCGAGCCCGTGTTCCGCGCCATCGCGACGCAGGGGGCCGGCGTCATGGAGACGCTCTTCGGGTTGCTCAAGAACACGTGGGGCTCGCTCAACACCCGGCACAGCTTCGAGCAGAAATTCCGCATCTCGCAGGTCGAGTTCCTCGAGAACATCTTCAAACACATGGACCTCGGCGCCGGGCCCCTCCCCTTCAAGTAGGACCTGCCGCGCCGGATGAAAGACACGTACTCAATCCGTGAATATGGCCTCGCCAAGCTCGCCGACAAGGAGTCGCTGTCGGACGTGCTGGCGGCGTTCGGGGAACTTTCGCAGACCGGCATTGCCATCTACGAAACCGGCGGCCGGCTCGTGGGCGAGTTGAAGATCGGCGGCCAGACGCCCTGCACGCGGCTAAAGGAGAGCTACCCCGACCTGCTCCCCTGCGCGCAGGTGACGTCCCAGGCGCTCTCGGCGAAGGCCGGGGGCGAGCCCGCGGCCGTCACGTGTCCGCTCGGCATGCTCTACCTGTGCGGCCGCTTCGTGTTTGAAGGCGACGAGCTTGGGCGCGTCGTCGTGGGACCCTTCATTCCGCTCGATGCCGTGCCGCCGGCGCCGCTTGCCGAGGCGGCGTTCGGCAAGGAGGGGGCCGCCGCAGCGCGCGAACCGGTCCGCCGCCTTTCGCTCGAACGCGCACGGGTGTACCTCCGGTCGTTCCTCCGCGTCCTGTCGGCACTTGCGTTCTCGGCGTTCAAGGCGGGGCTCACGTCGCAGATGCACCTCGAGTCGATCCGCGACGCCTATCTCGAGCTCGAGATGGCCAACCGGCGGCTCGAGAAGGCCCTGCACCAGGCCACGGAGGCGAGCCGCCTCAAGTCGGCCTTCCTCGCGACCGTGAGCCACGAGCTCAAGACGCCGCTCACCTCGATCCTCGGTTACTCGGAGATGCTCATAGAGGGGACCGCGGGGGCACTCAACCCCTCGCAGGACGAGTACGCCCGGACGATCTTCGAGAAGGGCGAGGCGCTCCAACGCCTGATTGGCGGAATACTGGAGCTCACGCGCCTCGAATCGGGGGCGGTCGTCCCAATCTTCAAGCCCGGCAAGCTCGACATCCTGGCCGCGGCGGTGCTCGCGGGTTTCGAGCCGGCCGCCGCGGCAAAGGGCATCGGGATCGAAAACGACGTTCCGCCGACGCTCTCCGATTTCGACTTCGACCACGAGAAACTCCGCGCGATGCTTTGCTGCCTCGTCGACAACGCGATCAAGTTCACCCCCCGAGGAGGGACCGTTTCGATATCGGCCGGCGTCGAGAACCGCAAGGCGGGCGGCGAACTCGGGCGTTTCGGCGCCGAACACGAGGAACACATCAGGATCACGGTTTCTGATTCCGGGCGGGGCATCGCCCGGGAGATGTTCACGCGGATCTTCGACCCTTTCTACCAGATAGACAGTTCGGACACGCGCGAGCACGGCGGACTGGGGATCGGCCTTCGGCTGGTCAAGGGATACGTCGAGCTTCATCACGGCGAGGTGACAATCGAGAGCCGGCCGGGCGGCGGCACGAGTTTCGTCGTCTATCTTCCAATGTCGCACTCTGTCGCGGAGATCGACCACGACGCAGCGGTCCCGGCCGTCCGAATATGATCTCTTCGGAATTCGCACTCGTCGAAACGATTCGGCGTCTGGCAGGGAAGGCGCGCGCACCGGTTGCCTTGGGAATCGGCGACGATTGCGCCGTGATCGACGTGCGCCCGGGGGAAGTATTGCTGCACACCACCGACTGCCTGGTCGAAGGCGTCCACTTCCGGCGCGAGTATTTTGCCGCCATTGACATCGGCCTAAAGGCCGTCGCCGTCAACCTCTCGGACATCGCCGCCATGGGCGGCCGCCCCGTGGCTTTTCTGCTCACGCTTGTCATCCCCGGCCGCGCCCGCGACGGGCGCGGCAACGATACCATCCAGGAAACGGGCCGCGATGACGAACGGTACCTCCTCGACATCGTGCGCGGGGCGATCGCGTGCGGCCGGAAGTTCGGCTGCCAACTTGCCGGCGGGAACGTCTCGTCGACAAGAGGCGACGGTCTGATCGTCGACGTTTCGATGATTGGCGCCGCGAAGAAGGGCTGCGTGCTCCGGCGCTCGGGCGCAAGACCCGGCGATGTCGTCTTGGTCTCCGGCCACCCCGGCCAGTCCTCTGCCGGCCTGGCGCTGCTGAACGACTCACGACTTACGACTCACGACTCGCGACTCCGCACAGCATCCAGCATCCAGCATCCAGCATCGAGCCTGCGGGCCGCCCATCTCCGCCCACAACCCATGCTCGCCCTTGGACGATCACTCGCCGAACGCGGCCTCGCGACCGCGTGCATCGATACAAGCGACGGCCTTGTGCAGGACCTCGGCCACATCTGCGGGGAGTCCGGCGTCGGCGCCGAAATCGACGCGGCGAAGATCCCCATCTCCCGCGCGCTGCGGCGCCTCTGCTCCGAATCGCGAAAGGACCCGCTCGAATTCGCCCTCGGGGGCGGCGAGGACTACGGGCTGTTGTTCACCGTTACGGAGAAGGACTTCCCGAAGGTCAGGCGGCTGAAATCACCTGTCCCGATCACCTCCATCGGCCGGATCACACGCTCGCGCAAGGTGCGGATCACCGGCTGTGACGATCTGCGGACCTCAGGGTTCGATCATCTGAAGTAGGTTTTTCACTCCAGCGCGAGCGCGATTGCGCCCATGACGCCGACGCGTTTGCCGAGTTTTGCGCGGAGAACCTTGACGCGGCGGCCGGCGATGGAGAAGCCGTACTTTTTCACGGCCTTGCGCAGTGGGACGAACAGAATCGGCCCGAGGTTGGAAAGCCCGCCGCCCACGACGATCACCTGGGGATTCAGGATGTTGGCAAGGTTCGCAAGCCCCAGGCCCAGCCATTCGGCAAGCTCGTCGATGTCCCGCCGCGCCTTCCGGCCGGACACCCCTCCGCGCGCGATGCGTTCCGCGGCGTCCTTTGTCGTGTACCCGTGGAGCCGCCGGAACGCGGTCCCCGATGCGACCGCCTCAAGACACCCGCGGTTCCCGCAATTGCACCTCGGGCCGCCGGGAAGAACGGTCATGTGCCCAACCTCGCCCGCCGCGCCGTCGGCGCCCCTGAACACCTCCCCGCCGAAGATGATCCCGCCGCCGATTCCCGTACTGACGGTGACGTACACCACGTCGCGGAACCCCTTGGCGGCGCCGAACCGCACCTCGGCCAACCCCGCCAGGTTGGCGTCGTTGTCCACAAGGACGGTCGTGCCGAGGCGCTCCTCGAGAATTGCACCGAGCGGGACGTTGCACCAGCGGGGCAGATTGGGCGGATCGGCTATGAGGCCGCGCGCAAAAACCACGGGCCCGGGGGCGCCGGCCCCGACAGCCTTGAGCGCCCGCCGGCCAATCCCAGCGGCGCAAAGCGCATCGTCGACCGACCGCACGATCTCGTCAATTACGGCGGCGGGTCCGCGCTCGGCGCCCGTGGGGACGATAACTTCCGAGATGATCCGGCCGCGCAGGTCGGCAACGGCCGTGTATATTTTTGTGCCGCCAAGATCGACCCCGACCAGTGCACTTTTTGCCATGATGAGAAGCCTGCCCGCCGTTCTACGCGGTTGCTTTTTTTTCCGGCTTTTTCTCTTCTTTGGGAGGACTCTTCGGGGTTTCGGCCGAAGAACCGGACGTCGTGGACGAATCGTCCTTGTCTTTTTTGCCCTTTCGGGCGTAGTCGGTCACGTACCAGCCGGTGCCCTTGAACTGGAACCCGGCGGGCGAGATGATCCTTTTGAGTTTGCCGCCGCACGTTTCGCACTTTGTCGGCGCCTTCTCGCGGTTCCTGATGAACACCTCGGACACCTCGTTGCACTTCTGGCACTGATACTCGAAAATCGGCATGCTAAAGGCTCCCGCAAACCCCCGCACAAATAACGAGTCCGCAGGCGCAGGCCCGGTTGCTCTTGCGCCGGCGGCCCCGACAGGGAGCGCCTTATACCACCGGACGCCCCGCGAGGCAACCAAACGTCACAGTTTTTTGCCACAGAGTGCACAGAGTTCACCGAGATTGCTTTTCTCGAACTCCTGGATTCCGGAGAGCATCGATTTCCTCTGTGATCTCTGTGCCCTCTGTGGCAAAAATTTGGTTGCGGCTCTGCCGCTCTGCGGTCTCTGTGGCTGGAACGGTTTTCGTTTCGAGCGTTCAGCAGCGGATTCAGCAGCGGATTTGCCGACGGTTCCGGAGTGGTGTAGGATTCGCGGCGGTCGTCCTAACGGGGGACCATTCAGGAGGAAACATGCGCGTTTTTGGGATTGTGTCTTCGGCGATGGCGTTGATTCATTTGGCGGCGGGCAGCGCCGCGCTCGCGCAGACACCCGACTGGGCCCAGCCGACAGCGCCGCAGCCCGCGGTGCCGGCGGCCCCCGCTGCGCCCGCCGCACAACCCGCGCCGCAGTACCCTCCGCCGCAGTATCAGCCCGCTCCCCAGTACCAGCCCGCACAGCCAGCGCCGCAATACCAGCCCGCTCCCCAGTACCAACCCGCACAGCCGGCGCCGCAATACCAGCCGCAGCCGCAGTATCAGCCGGTCCCGCAGCCGACACAGCCCCCCCCGCCCGCGCCCGCGATGTCACAGGGCGGAGGCGAGGACATCTACCTCGTGGACGGCACCAAGCTGACGGGCATCATCACGGAGTTCGAGGGTCTCAAGATCAAGGTCGCCACGACCTGGCGCGGCGTGACCAGCATCCAGCTCGGACAGATGGCCAACGGATACATCATTGACGTAAACGACGTCGACAAGATCGAGTGGTACAGCCGCGACGACGAAGTCAAACGGCGCGTCCAGAAGACGATCGATGCGCTTTCGGGCGACGAGAGCTTCTACCAGAAGCTCACCTTTGACGGACAGATGAACCTGAATTTCGACAACGATTCGGGCATGGACGGGTTCAAACAATCGAGCAACCTGACCATCGGCCCCGGTTACGACATGAGGATGGAGCGCAAAAAATACGGTGTGTACCTGCGCGGGCGGTTCGACTACTCGTATCAGGACGGCCACTCGATCAACCTCCACGACATTGACGCATTCAGCAACCTGGGCCAGCAGGAGACGCCCGACCAGCAGCAACAGGGCGGGACCCAGCAGAAAAAAAGCGGGACCTCGATCCAGGACTTCACGCAGCAGTTCGGGTCGTTCGCCCACGCGGGCTACAAACACTACCTCTCGGGAACGCCGTACTTCGCCTTCGGCGAGTATCAGGTGGCCGAACAGTACGAAGGCTACGACATCCCGTGGATGCGCATTCTCGCGGGCGTCGGCTGGGGCCGCATCAACAACATCGCGGCGGTCGCGCAGGTGAAACAGATCGAGAAATACCTTCTGCAGAGCGGCGTCATCAAGAAGGAGTTCACGCGCAAGACCCAGCGAAAACTGTACTTCGTGTTCGAGCAGACGACCAACTCGCAGGCGATCGTGCAGAAGGTGATCGAGATCCTCCGCGAGGACGGCTACATCGAGAAGGGCAAGGACCTGGCCATTGACCAGGCGTTCACGATCGCGCAGATCATTGACGACGCGTTCAAGTTCAGGCAGGACGGTCTCGAGGCCAAGGGAGGGTTCCTCTACGACCTCACGAACCCGCAGATCCCCACCTCGAGCATCGCGGACCACCCGGGCGCCCTTTACGCCAGTCTCGAGTGGGACCACCCGGTCAACGACAGGGTACAGTTTACGCAGATCGGGACGATGGGGTTCACACTCATAGGCGGGACCGGCGACCTGGCGCTGCTCGTGTCCTCGATCCTCGACTACAAGTACAGCAAGGAGCTCACACTTCAGGCGGGAAACACGCTCGTGTTCCTGAAGGCCGGCGACAACAACGTCATTGACATCATTTCCGGGACGGCCCGGTACTTCATTGCGGAGAACGTGGACATCAACGCCCAGCTCACGAACACGCTCGGGAACATCACTCCGGCCGAGTCGATACAGTTCATGTTGAACCTTTCGTACGTGGTCCCGATGGCGCAGGGGTTCTAGGAAAGGCGTGAGGCATGAGGCGCGAGGCGGAAGGAAGGCGGGCGTGCCGCGCCGAAGCGCGAAGCGCGAAGGCAGGGAGGTCGGGATGAGTCGTGTTGCATTGACACTGGTGGTGATACTGGCTCTGGTCGGATGCGCGGCGGAGTCGGGGACGGTGCGGGTTGACAGCCCAGGGTCTGGTTTGCCGGCGGCCCCGTCGGCGGCCGGGCCGGGGTTTGCGTTCAAGGGCGAGCGCGTCGCCGTGGCAATACCGGCGTTCAAAAACGTCACCGGCAGGCCCGAGGTCGAGTGGTTCGGGCTTGCGATGGCCGAGACGCTCACGTCTAAGCTCGGGAACGTCGCGAGGCTCAAGGTGATAGAGCGGAACCGGATGGACGAGATTCTCAAAGAGATGGCGCTGGCGCAGAGCGGGCTTGTGGAGGCGAAGTTCATGGAATTCGGGAAGATGGCCGGGGCGCAGAACCTCATCATCGGATCGTTCCAGGCGATTGGCGACAAGGATGCAATGATGGTCAAGGTGACCGCGCGCGCCGTCGACACGGTGACCGGCGTCGTGGTGCAGGGCCAGGGGATAGACGCGCAGGGAAGTTTCAAAGACATCTTCGCCCTTCAGGACAGGCTGGCAGAGAGCATCACCGCGACACTTCGAGTCGAGGTCACGCCCGACGAGAAAAAGCGCGTGACCGCGAAAGAAACGTCTTCGGTCGCGGCGTACGAGATTTACTGGCTGGCGCGGGCCGAGGGCGACCCCGCACGGAAGATCACGCTTCTTCGCAAGGCGGTCGAGATGGATTCCGGTTATGCGCTTGCGCACCTCAACCTCGCGGGCGTGCTCTTCGCGATGACAATGAACCAGCCCGACAACCCCGAGGTCGAAAGACACGCGATCGAGGCGGCAAGGCTGGACGGCACGCTCGCCGAGGCGTACAACGTGGCCGGCACGTACTACGACCGCCTCGCGTTTGCGCAGAACAAGGCGGGAAGCCCCGCGGCAAAACAGACCGCGGCCCGCGCGATTGAGAACTACAAAAGGTTCGTCCAGATGAAGACCGACAGCGACTCGGTCTTCTTCAAGGGCCAGGTCGAAAGAGCAAAAAGAAAGATCGACGAACTTTCGAGAATTTAGAGAGGACAATATCAGATTTCAGCCACAGAGAACACAGAGTGCACAGAGGGAATCCACGCGCCCGGGCAAGAATCCCGGCCGCGGTTTCTGTACCGTTTTCGTGCCAATCAAAAAGTCCTCTCTGTTCATTTCCCATGCCGAAAACCGTGTTGCCGCGGAAAGATTTTCTCTGTGGCCTCTGTGACCTCTGTGGCAAAAAAGTCTGGTTGCGGCTCTGCGGTGCTGTGATCTCTGTGGCTAGTCCGGGTTCGTGAGTTTACGCCTCGTGCCTTGTGGAGGTTTGGATGCCCGAATGTCATTCATGCGGCCAGCCGATTGACCCGCTCACCAAAGTCGGAATCCGCGACGACTGCGCAAAGTGCCACCGCGACCTCCACGTCTGCAAGAACTGCCGCTTCTGGGACTCCTCGGCCCACAACCAGTGCCGTGAGCCGCAGGCCGAGTACGTCCCCGACCGCGAAAAGTCGAACTTCTGCACGTTCTTCACCCCCGGCGCCGGGCAAAAAAAGATGTCCCGCTCCGCCGCCGAAGCCAAAAAGAAACTCGACGCGCTGTTCAAGAAATGACCGGTCAACCTCACCCCCGTCCCCTCTCCATCTGGTGGAGAGGGGCGCTGCCACACCCCCCGTTCCGCGTACGCCGTACCCCGTAACCGTTACCCCGGTGTCCTCGCGTGCCCCCGCGTCACACCCCGTGCGGCCGTTGCAACATCGCCGCCGGCCTCGCCTGAACAAACCAAAAGAAATCAACGTATTCCTCCGCGGCACGCCGGTTGCTTCTTTCCCGCGGCGAAGGAGGCAAAACCGGTGTCAGGTTCGCTCCACACGGAAAACTTCGACACGCCCCACCTCGGGGCGGCGATGCTCGCGGCCGCCCTCTTTCTTGCGGCGACCGTTCCCGCCCACGCGCAGACGGTTGTCCCGCCGCCGGCCGAGCAGCCCGCGCAACCGACGACTGCCGCACCCGTCTCCGAACCGACGCTCGTCCCCGTCGTTCCGCGACACCCTTCTCTCATGGACGAGCCGTTGTACCTGCGTGAGGAAACGCGCAGATGGTACGGGTACCATAACTTGCTGGTGATCGCGGGTTCGTTGGTGGTTGCCGGGTTGGTCGGTGTTGCCGGCCACGGCGGCCCCGCATTTGTCGTCGGTGCGGCCGGGATCTACCTTGGGCCGCCAACGGTCCACTGGGCGCACGGAAACGCGGGCAAGGGTTTCGCAAGCCTGGGCGTCGGAGTCGGCGGCGCGATGCTTTTTGGCATGGCCGGAGCGTTCATCAAGTGTTCGGGCGACGCATGTGAGGGCGAGTCGGGTGGTTTCGGGTTCGGGACGGGGTTCCTGCTGGGTGCCGCCGTGTCCACGGCGGGATACATCATATTCGACGTCGGCTTTCTCGCATACGACGAGCCACGCCCGGACCCAAAACGCGCTGCGCCAACGTCTTCTTTTCGCATCGTCCCCAAGGTCTGGGTGGCGCAGAACCAAACGACGTTCGGGGTGTCGGGGGAGTTCTGAGGGCTCCGGGACGGCGCGCACCGGTCCTTCGTCGAGTTTCGGAGCCTCTGCGAGGGGCGCCCAAGTTGACCACGTCTGTTGACCATAGTATCCTTGAAACTGGGAACGGAGGTGCGAATGAGGGAAGTCACACTTGGTGTATCGGAATTCAAGGCCACCTGTCTGAGCGTCCTGAAAAACGTCAGGAGAACCGGAAGGCGGGTGCTGATTACCCGCCGGGGCGAGGCAATTGCCATGGTCTGCCCGCCGCCGCCGGCTCCCAAAAAGGCTTCGTGGCTCGGGTCCTTCGGCGGATCGGCGTCGATCTGCGGAGACATCGTTTCGCCCGCCGCCGGTGAGCACGACTGGGAGGTTGAAACCGGATGAAGTTCCTTCTCGACACGCACATCTGGCTCTGGAGCCTGATTGATCCCGGCCGGCTTGCCCCGAAGGTCGCACGTGAGATCGAGCACCCGGAGAACGAGTTGTGGCTGTCTCCGATCAGCGTGTGGGAGTTTCTTGTTCTTGTCGAGAAAAAGCGTCTGGCGGTAGACCGCGAGCCCGAGGCATGGCTCCGGCAGGTCTTTGATCGGGCACCCCTGATAGAAGCGCCCGTCAACACCGAGGTTGCCATTGCAACGCGCGACATCGGCCTCCCGCACCGGGACCCGGCAGACCGCTTCATCGCCGCGACAGCCCGGGTATTCGGCCTGATGCTCGTCACCGCCGACGAGCGCATGTTTGCGCCCAAAGGCGTGCGGGTGCTGAAAAACAAAGGGTGAGCATCCCGCGTGCCCCAGCGTCACACTCCGTGCGGGCGTTGCCACACGTCGGGGCCGGCCTCTCCCCACAAGACAAGCGATATCAATCCCTTCCTCCCCGGCACGGCGGTTGCTTCCTTCCGGAGGCGAAGGAGGCCGCGGCATTGCCAGTTACGTCTCAATCGAATCCCCTCGCGGCGGCGGCGTTCGTAACAGTCTTCGCGCTCTCACTCGCGACCCCCGCGGAGGCTCAGCCGATCATCCCGCGACCCGCGGAACCTCCGGAGGAAGTTTCGACCGTTGCACCGGCCATCGAACCGCCGCTCCAAGTTCCGGCACCGCCACCACCAAACCTCTCCAGCGAGCCTTTGCGTCTGCGAGAAGAAACGCGAACATGGTACGGGGGCCAGAACTTGGCGGTGATGGCCGGTTCGTTGCTGGTTGCGGGATTGGGCGGTGTAATCCTCGGGGCCCCGGCTTTTTTCGCCGGCATGGCGGGCTTCTACCTTGGACCTCCCATCGTCCACGCGTCGCACGGAAATGCGGGCAGGGCTTTCGCAAGTCTGGGCGTCGGGGTCGGCGGGACCGTGGTTTCCATTCTGGCGACGGGGCTCATCCTCGGCGCCGTCTCGGAGCCTTGCAGAAGCGAATGTGGCATGGAGGCCCTGGCCGCGGTGTTCCTGGGCGGCATCGCCGGTGGCCTGATCTACGCCGTCGTCGACATCGGCTTCCTCGCGTACGACGTGCGAGAGCACGACGCGAAACGTCCTACAGACACTTCATCGTTCCGCCTCGTCCCCAAGGTCTGGTTCGCGCAGAATCAGACGACGATCGGCATGTCGGGGGAGTTTTGATGAATTGGACGTGCAACAGGGCTCCTTCGACAACGCACAGCGCGGCACCTTGGCCGCAACCAAAAAGACCGCCAGTACTACAGAAAATCTTCGCACGCCGCGAAGATGTTCGGGATTAGTAGTACAGGCTCGACCTGCGGAGGAACTGGTTCAGGTACCTCGCCGCCATCGCACGGGCGTGTCTGGTTTTTCTGCTCATCGGAGCCGGCCCGGCGTCGGAAGGGACACGGCTGTCGACCGGCGGAGGCGTTCGAGCCAGGGAATACACCTTTGCCACTTGCAACAGCGGTCCGTCTCACCATCGTGACCGGGATATCCTGCTCGCAGCCGCGGTCAAATACCGCAAACCGGGAGGTGGCTTTGTCGCCGCCGCCGAAGCCGATGGCGCATACACGGTCGCCGCTCTGGAGAAATCCCCGGGCGAGACCGCGTACGGCCACCTCGCCGCCCGGCTGGGTTACCACGGCGACCACGCCGGGATCGAGTTTGGCGGCACAGGGGGATCAAACGGCATCCTGCCCGGGTTGGAAACGTGGGTTGGCCAGCAAAAGTTCCATCTCTGGGCAACGGCTCTGTCGGGTTCGGCTTTCCAAAGTTATTCCTTCGCCAAATTCGGGATCGGCCGCTCAACGGAGGACGTTAGGTGGAGCTTGGGCGCCTCGTATTTCCCTCTCCCGGGCCGCATTGACGCAGACGAACCTGCCCGTTCGTGGCTGGCAATCGGCGATATCGAATTCCGCCCGGTCACCATACTCTGGCTCGGTGCGGCGTTCGAAGTCGGTGACCAGGAAACTTGGACGGCAATGTTCAAGTTCTCCTGGCAGATCGGCGGCACCCCCGAGCAAGCGCAAGCCCCGCCGCCTGAATCCGATCCTCCGCGTTGAAGGGATAACTCTGACAAGCGGCCTGAAAAGGAACCCCAAGGTCCAGTCATGCTTGCTCGCACACCGCGTCCACCTCACCCCGGCCCTCTCAGACGCGGAGAGCGTGACGAATGGATTCGGTCGTCACGAGGGCGCGGTAAGACAACGATCAACTTCGGGCGTCACGGGCAACCCCAGGTTGTCCGTGTGCGACGCCGGCCGACTTGGAGTGCGGTGGCTCGACACCGCCTTGCCTTGCGGGCGGCTTGACGCCCGCTGCCCGTTGCGTGAGCTCGCCCCGCGGTGTTGGCTCGCCCCGCGGTTTCAATCCCGCCCCACCTGTGGTAGCATCCAACCGTACGGCAAACCGGAGGCGTGACGATGAAAGCCGGGACCCTCGTCGCTCTCCTGTGCGCGCTCGCGACCGCCCTCCTCTCCGGCTGTTACGCCTCGGTCGGGCCGACAGTCGGGTACCGCGTGGGCGAAGGATTCACGTTCGGTGGCGAGTTCAGCGGCGCAGCTTTGGTATATGCGCACGCGAGCGCGGGGTTTTTCGTGGCCGATGCAAAAAGCGACACGTCGGGCAACTCGAAAGAAGCGACCGTCTACAGTTCCATCGGCCCCGGCTTCTTCTCACCGCCGAATCGCGATGGCGTGGGGGGATCTGTCGCGGCGGGAATCGGTCTCGCACACCAAAGGGCAGGCGATTTCGTGCTGGGACGGCTTTGGGGCGGACCGGGCTTCGATGTCGGGAGCGCCGAGGGCGTCTCTTCAGTTCCCGAAACGCACTTCGTGGTCAACGGTCTCTTGAGCGCAGCTTTCTGGAATGATGAGTTATGGCTCAGCTTCTCCCCCCAGTTCGGCGTCGCCTATCTGCATGGATCGTGTTGTTCACTGTACCTACGAGGCCGCGCTCACGCCGTCGAGGAGGGGCTTGAGCGGCGGCAGGTCTTGCGTGGCGGACTGCCAGACGATCTCGAGATCAACGCCGAAGTACTCGTGGATGAGCTTGTCCCTCATCCCGGCCATCTTCTTCCACGGGACTTCTGGAGAACGGTTTCGCACTTCTTCGGGGATTTTCTTGGACGCCTCGCCGATGACCTCGATGCACCGTATGACAGCATTGATCGTCCGACGGTCCCGCTCGAACTGGTCGAAAGTCATCCCGCGCGTGAACTCGACGACCTCGTCTATGGCCGTGATGATGTCCTGTACGTAGTCGGTGTGGTCGCGCGGGCTCATATCGTCACCAACTCGCGCAGGATGTTGCGCCCGATGCCGGGCTTGAGGGCCTTGCGGGTGACCAGATCGACCTTTCGGCCGAGAACCCCTTCGAGGTGCTCCTCGAGGTCCAGAAAGGCGAAGAATCCCACCGGTTCGGAGAACGACACGAGCACGTCCACGTCACTTCCGTCGTCCTGCTCCCCCCGGGCAAAAGAGCCGAACACCCCGATCTCTTTCACCTTGAACCGCCCGGCAAGAACCGGTTTCTCGGCGTCGATCGTCTTTTTGATCTCCTCGATATCCATGCGCTCCCTCCCGCTACAAACACAGTGTACCAACGCCGCAGAGGCACGGCAAGTTTAGAGGCATCCCCGCCGTATCCCCAAGGAATTTCGGAACCCAGCCCGGGGTTGGCGCCCCGCGCCGGCGCGCCGCCCAAAACCCTTTTGTCCCTTCACACCCCCTGTGGTATCATCCAGTCGTACGCCAAAAGAAAGGGGAAGGCTGCGCTACGATGTTTCGCTACCTTCATATGACCCTCCTCCCCGCCGCCCTCCTCTCCGGCTGCTACGCCTCCATCGGTCCGACCATCGGCTACCGCACAGGCGACGGGTTCACGTACGGCGCGGAGGTCGACGGCGCGGCGTTCGTGTTCGCACACGGCAACACCGGTTTCTTCATGCGGGAGGCGCGGGAAAAAGAAAAAGACCGCTCGTCCGTCACGACATGGTACGGGACCATCGGACCCGGGGTCATCGCCCCGACTTTCGAAGGACAAACGCTGTGGATCGGCAACGTCGGAGTCGGCATGACGTACGACCGCGAAACCGCCATATCGTTTTTGGGGAGTTTGCACGGTGGGCTGAGCGTGATGACAACAAGGCTCGGGGGATATGGGAAAGAAATGGGTTCAGTCTGGGACCCGGGGGTCCATACGAAGGGCGTGGTGTTCAACGTGCTCCTCGGCATGAGCTTCTCGAGCGAAGGGGTCTGGTTCAACTTTTCTCCGCAGGCAGGTGTCCTGTTGATGCCGAATCTCTTCCACGACGACTGAACCCGTTAGGAACCCGAACTCCGGGTCGACGGCGGGCTGCCGCACTCCAAAACCGCGTCACAACCACCTCCTCTTCCTGAAAAACACGACAAGGCCGACGGCGAGGGCGGCCATGAGGCCCAGGATTCCGAAATAGCCGTAGTGCCAGCCCAGCTCGGGCATGTTCTTGAAGTTCATGCCGTAGATGCTCGAAATCAGCGTGAGCGGCATGATGATGACCGTGACGACAGTGAGCACGCGCATCACGTCGTTTAGGCGGTACGAGACGACCGAGAGATAAAGGTCGAGCAGGCCGCTCGAAAGGTCGCGCTCGGCGTCGTTGATGTCTATGATGCGGACGATGTGGTCGTACACGTCGCGGAAGTACGGCCGGGATTTTTCGGAGACTATGGGAAAGTCCCCCCGGATGATCTTGTTGATGACCTCGCGCTGGGGCCCCACGACGCGCCTGATGTTCGAGATGCTGCGCTTGAGCGAGAGAATCTTGTCTAGGACCTTCGGGTCCGGACGCTTGATTGCCGTCCCTTCCACCTCGTCGAGCTCGGCGTCAATCGCGTCTATGACCGGCAGGTAGTGGTCGATTAGCGAGCCCAGAAGCTCGGCCACGAACATGTCCGGCGCCAGCTTGAGCCTGCGTTCGTCTTTTGCGCAGAGCGCGATGACGTCGTCTATCGTTGAGATCGGCTCGCGGTGGTGCGTGACGACGAAGTTTTTGCCCAGGAATATGTCGAGCTCCTCGGTGCGCACCACGCGGTTCTTGTGCTCGAGCCGGACGCCGTGGACGACCAGATAGACGTACCCGTCGTAGCCGTCGACCTTGGGGTGGTGGACGTCCTGCACGGCGTCCTCGACGGCCAGCGGGTGGAAGTTGAACGTCTCGACCAGCGCCTTGCGCCACTCGTCCTCCGAAGGCGCGGCGAGGTCCACCCAGAGCAGGCCCCCGGCGTCGGCAAGCGCCGCGGGGACGCCGTGCAGCCCGATGCCGCTTTGCACGTTCCCCTTCCCGTCCCGGTACCAGATGGTCAGCATGAGGCACCCCTTGGTTTGACGGCGCCGATGTTACGGGACCGAACGGACGATGTAAAGCGCGGTCCACATTGCTGTTGCAATTTCGCCGGGTTCTCATATCATCCCGCGGGCGTGCCGGGAGACTCAACGCGGGCGGGGAAGGACTGCACCAGATGAGCGGCATCTGCGGCGTCGTTTCAAAGGAGAACTGTTCGGAGACCCTGCTTTTCGCCACCGATTACCACTCGAACCTCGGCAGCCAGTTCGCGGGGATGGCGGTCGCCGGCGGGACGTTCAAGAAAAAGATCCACGACATCTCGCAGGGGCAGTTCAAGTCGAAGTTCAGCGACGACTACGCCCGGATGACGGGAAACAAGGGGATCGGCGTCATCAGCGACAATGACGCCCAGCCGCTCATCATCCACTCGCGCTTCGGGACGTATGCCATGGCCATGGCCGGCTGGATCTGCAAGGAGCTCACGGCCACCAGCCTCCAATACCTCAGGCTCGACGACATGGTCTCGGCGATCGGCCTGGCGCGCGAGAACCTCTGCACATACTGTTGGACGGGCAAATCGCTCGAGGTCCAAAACGGGGCGATCGAGCACGCAAAGAAACTCGATCTGCTCTAGGAAACGCGCTTGGGACGCCACATCGACAGACGGATGTTCCTTGGGAGGGCGGCGGCGGGGGCCGCGGCGCTTTCGGTCCCGGCGCTTTTCGGCGGCTGCAAGAGGGTGCCCATGAACGAGGTTTTCGCCGGCACAAAGACCGGCCACTTCGAGGCGTTCGGCATCGATCACGACTCCATCCGGCGCGTGCTCCTGCAGGTTTCGAAAAAAGGCTGCGACTTCGGCGACGTTTTCTTCCAGCACCGCATCGTGAGGGGCCTGGGGCTCGAAGACGGCAAGGTCGATCGGGCCGTGGCATCGGTTGACCTCGGGTGCGGGATCCGCGCCGTGAAGGGCGACCAGACCGGCTACGCCTACTCCGAGGACCTTGACATCATCGCCCTGCTCCGGGCCGCCGACACGGCCTCGGCCATCGCGGCCGAAGGGGGGCCAAGGCCCGTCCCGGAGGTGTTTTCCCCGACGTCCCTCACGCCGTACTACCGGACCGAGCGCCCGTGGGAGGAGGCGGGCGTCACGGTCAAGAAGCCGCTGCTTGACGCGATGAACGCCGCGGCGGCCGGGTTTGACCCGCGCATCAAGAAGGTCCGCATCTACTTCGAGGACGAGGTCAACCGCATACTCGTCGCCGACACCGACGGCCGTGTCACCGAGGACGTCCAGCCGATGGGCACGGTGTACATCTCGTGCCTCGCCGAACACAACGGCCGCCGCGAGGAGAACTACGCCCACAAGTCGGCGCGCGCCGGGCTCGAGGCGTTCGACGCCGAGACGCTCCGCGCCCTGGCCCTCGACGCGGCCCGAAAGACCGTTCTGCTCTTCGACGCGGCGCGGCCGCCGCCCGGCGAAATGCCGGTGGTGCTCGCCGCCGGGAGCTCGGGCATCCTTTTGCACGAGGCGATCGGCCACGGCATGGAGGCGGACTTCAACCGGAAGAACATCTCGATCTACTCTGGCCGCATCGGAGAACGGATCGCCCCCGCGTTTGTTTCGATAGTTGATGACGCCACGGTCGCAGGCGCCCGCGGCGCAGTAAACGTAGACGACGAGGGGAACCCGGGGCAGCGCACCGTGCTCGTCGAAGGCGGGGTCCTCCGCTCGTACATGCACGACCGCATCAGCGCGGCGCACTACAAGCTCGCCCCGACGGGCAACGGGCGGAGGCAGTCGTTTCGGCACAGGCCCATCCCCCGTATGCGCTGCACGTACATGCTCCCCGGCCCCGACAGCACCGAGTCGATCATCGCGTCGGTAAAAAAGGGCATCTACGCCGTCACGTTCACGAACGGCCAGGTGCAGATCGGCGCGGGGGACTTCACTTTCTACATCAAGACCGGATTTCTCATCGAAAACGGCAAGCTCACGCGGCCAATCAAGGACGCGAACATCATCGGGAACGGACCGAAGGTCCTCGAGCAGGTCACCGCCGTCGCGGCCGACATGGCGCTCGACATCGGACGGTGGACGTGCGGCAAGGACGGCCAGTCGGTCCCCGTCTCGCTGGGCCTTCCGACCATCAAGGTGGCTTCGATCAATGTTGGTGGAGTGAAATGACATGGATCTGAACCTGCGCGATTTGGCCGTCAAGGCCGTCGGGATCGCCAAAAAGCACGGCGCGTCGGATGCGGGCGTCCGCGCGGCCCGGAGCCGCGACGTGTCGCTCGAATGGCGCAATGGAAAAGTCGAGACGGTCAAAGAGGCCGTTTCGATGGGACTCTCGATCCGTCTCTTCGTGAACCGCCGCTACTCGGCAAACTCGACAAGCGACCTCCGTCCGAAGGCGATCGAGCGATTCATCAGGGACTCGGTCGAGATGACGCGCGAGCTCGAGCCCGACCCCTACCGCTCGCTCCCGAACCCCGCGCTCTACACGGGCGTGCCCAAGACGGACCTCCAGATATTCGACGCAAACGCCGGGGCGCTGACGTCCGAGGCACGCGTACAGCGCGCGAGGGAACTCGAGGAGGCGGCCCGGTCGGTGCAGGGCGCCGACAAGATCGTCTCGGTCACGACGGGCGTGAGCGACTCCGAGTCCGAGTCCGTGCTCATCAACTCGAACGGTTTTGAAGGAACGCACAAGAGCACGGCGTTCTGGAGCTACGCCGAGGCGACCGTCCAGGGCGAAGGCGCCAAGAAGCCCGAGGACTGGGCGTCGTGCGGAGCGCGTTTTTCGGCCGAAATCCCCCCGCCCGCCGCCGTGGGCGCCGAGGCCTCGACCCGCGCGCTCGGGCTGATCGGCGCCAAAAAGGCCGCAAGCATGCGCGCCGCCGTGATCGTCGAAAACCGGTGCGCCTCGCGCCTGGCCGGGACGCTTCTGGGCGGACCGCTCTCTGCGTCGTCGCTCCAGCAGAAACGCTCGTTTCTCGAAGGAAAGGCCGGCTCGCAGGTCGGCTCGGCTGTTCTTTCGATCGTCGACGACCCGCTCATCCCCAAGGCTTTCGGCTCGCGCGCGTACGACGGCGAGGGGATCGCCGCGCGCCGCCTTGCGCTTTTCGAACGCGGCGTCCTGCGCAACTACTACGTGGACGTGTACTACGGAAAGAAGCTCGGGATGGAGCCCACGACGGGCTCGACCTCGAACCTCGCGTGGACGCCCGGGACGCGCGGGCGCGACGCCATGCTCAAGGACATCAAAGAGGGCGTGCTCATCACGTCGTTTCTGGGCGGCAACTCGAACGACGCCACCGGGGATTTTTCGTTCGGCATCCGCGGTTTCCTCATCAAAAAGGGCGCGTTCGTCCACCCGGTCGCCGAAATGAACATCACCGGCAACCACCTCGAAATCTGGAAGCGCCTCGTCGAGGTCGGCAACGACCCGTACCTCTATTCGACCATGCGCTGCCCTTCGCTCCTCTTCGAAGACGTCCAGCTGAGCGGAACCTGAGGCCGGGTGCCACGGACAACCGCAGGTTGTCCGTGTGCGACGTTCGCCGGTCGTTTTGGACTGCGGTAGCTTGCTACCGCTTTGTTCCCGGCGGTAGCGTGCTCCCGCCGCCCGGACGAGCAAGCTCGTCCGGCCGAAAGCGCAAGCAAGCTTGCGCACTCCAAAGAAAACCGGGCCGCCACGGGCCGCCACGTCCTTTGTAGGACCGCCGTGCTCTGACTCCAGTTTCGCCAATTTGGAGCCGAAGATTTGACACGGGATGACACGCTCAACCCGGCATCACGCCGCAGGGCGCATGGAGCGACCCTCGATCGCCCATTCCTCTGTCCGTCG
>JACRCP010000411.1 GCA_016218965.1 Deltaproteobacteria bacterium
CGCTCAATGTCTGTTTCGCCCTGAACGCCGCCGAGGCGTACCTCTCGGTCAAGAGGCCCTCCTCCATCCGCCAGAAAAGCACTCCATCCCGGCTGTCCACCGTCAACACCCCGTCCGACACACACGCATCGTCGCGGGCGCGCGGCCGCACCGATATGTCGCCCGTCTCGTCGGTCCTCGTCCAACCGTCCGTCGCGTCCCACGGGAGATCGGCGCAGTTGTAGTAGATGTTCTTGAATTCACCGCAGGCGTTGAACTGCGCCAGCGGAGTGTTCATCGTCATCCCGAAGCCCTGCTGGAACTGGCCGTGGCCGCTCAGCCTGAACCGGGGCTTCAAGAAGTCGTTTTTCGGTTTCTTCCGTTCCTGATCTTGCAACATTTGGAGGAGGTCGTTGTATCTTTGCACGTCCGCGGGGGTCGTTTGGCCGCTCTGGATCTTTTCGTCAAGCGACTGAAGCTCATCCTCGACCGGCCCCGCCAGAACTTCAGGGGGGGGGGGCAAGGAACACCACGACACCGGCCAGAAACAAAAGACCTTTTGACGTAGCGCTCATGACCCGTACCTCCTCCCACGTGCTTCAGGTTGCGGTCCGCACGATGTGAGCCACTAAGCGAATTATCCGGATCTCGGGAGAAAAGATCAAGCGTTTTGTCGAACCCAAGGCGGTGGGTCGCCGGCAAGGCCGCTGCAAAACCTTTCCCCCTCTTCCGCCGGTTGTGGTAAAATCAAATTCAAGCGAGGTCGGCCATGAAGAAACCACCCCTGGGGGCTCTCGTTGCGGCGATCGCGTGTGCTGCGTCGTACTCGTGCGCCGGCGCGGTCGGCGGAGACGACGACGGAGGAGGTTTTTCGGGGTCCGGGCGCAAGTGCAAGACCTCGGACACCTGCCCCGTGGGCGAGATCTGCGACAAATCGCGGGGGATCTGCGTGACCGAATCGGGCGGCGACGGCGGCATCTCCGGCGACGCCGGCAGGAGAATCTGCAATCCGGGGACGCGCGGCTGCCAGGCCAACGACGTCTCGATCTGCAACGAGACGGGCATGGGTTGGGAGAAGAAGTTCTGCAAGTCGACGCAGACCTGCGAAAACGGCGCGTGCACCGACGTATCGTGCGAACCGGGCCAGAAGAGGTGCGGCACCGACGGCACGCTCGACGTCTGCGACCCCGAGGACAAACGCTGGGTCTCGACGTCGTGCGGCGACCGCAAGGTCTGCGTGAACAACAGGTGCATGGGAGTCATCTGCGAGGCAGGGGAAAAACGCTGCGCCGGCGACGGCTCGGTCCAGACGTGCGACGAGCACGGAACCGGATTCAAGGCCGAACCCTGCCCCGACGGCGAGGTCTGCGACATCGATTCGTGCAAGGAGGTCATCTGCACGCCGCAGGCGACCAAGTGCACCGACGCCCGGGGCAGCGACAAGTGCGGGAGCGCCTGCATCATCCTCAACACCTGCAACAGCCGCGGGACGGAGTGGGACCAGATCCAGTGCGGCGTGGGGTCGGTGTGCGACAAGCCCGCCGGCCAGACGACGTTTTTGTGCCTTTCGCAGACGTGCGTGCCCGGCGAAAAGCGCTGCGCGGGCGACAACCGCTCGTGGCAGGGCTGCAACGCCAAGGGGACCGACTTCGACAGCCATCCGTGCAGCTACGACCAGGTCTGCGAGAACGCGCAGTGCGCCGCCGTTGTGTGCACGCCGGGACAGGTCAAGTGCGACCCGGCCGACGAGACGCTCACGCAGGTCTGCAACGCGCTCGGCACCGGCTGGGACATGAAAGGCTGCGGCCCCGCCACCGTGTGCATAGCCGACCACTGCGTCCCCAAGGTGTGCTCGCCCGGCTACCGCAAATGCGACGGCCAGAAGGTGGTCGAGTGCAACGCCGACGGCACCGGCTTCGACACGAAGGAGACCTGCTCGGACCCCAGCAACCTCGGCAACCACTGCGCTTTCGGGCGGTGCCTGACACTCTGCGACGAGGCGCTCCAGAACAAGGCCTACCTCGGGTGCGAGTTCTGGCCGGCCGACCTCCCGCAGGGCGGCGGGTTCAACGCGCAGGGTGCGCAATATGCGGTCGTCGTGAGCAACCCCCAGGACAAGCCCGTCACCGCGACGCTCTATACGCCCTCGGGACAGGTCGCCCAGCAGTCGGTCGGCGCGAAGGGCCTCGGCACGTTCCTGCCCTCGCCCAACAACATCGAAGGGAGCGGGCGGTCGTACACCGGACGGAACTCGTACAAGCTCACGACGACGCTCCCCGTGGCCGTGTACCAGTTCAACCCGTACAACAACGCCATGGTGTACTCCAACGACGCCTCGCTCCTCATCCCCACGGCCGCGATGGGGAACGAATACTACGTGATGGCCAAGGAGCGTTCGTTCGCGTGGTACGGCGACGCCAACGAGTCCTTGAGTTCGTTTGCGGTCGTCATCGCGACGCAACCGGGCCAGACGAGCGTCACAGTGACGGTCGGCGGCAATGTCTGCTCGGGCGGCGGGATCCCCGACATGGCGAAGGGAACGACCCAACAGTTCGCCCTCAACCAGTGGGACGTGCTCGATTTCGAGGCGTGCGCCCAGAACCAGGACATGACCGGGACATACGTCAAGTCCGACAAGGCGGTCGCGGTGTACGGCGGCACCGGGTGTTCGCAGGTGCCCACCGGCGTCACTGCGTGCGACCATCTCGAGATGCAGATGTTCCCCATTTCGACGTGGGGTATGGACTTCGTGGCAACGAAGTACCAGCCGCGCGGGTCCGAACCGGACTACTGGCGAATCATGGCGGCGTACGACAACACGCAGGTCACGACCACGCCCGCACAGCCGGGGACGCCCAAGACGCTCGCAAAGGGCCAGTTCTTCGAGTTCAATTCCAGGGCCGACTTCGAGGTTCACGCGACGCAGCCCGTGCTGGTCGCCCAGTTCATGGCCGGGCAGGACGCCGGCGCCGGGACAGGCGACCCGTCGTTCTCGATCACGCCGCCCAACGAGCAGTACCGCGAAGACTACATATTTTTGGTGCCCACGAACTACAACGGCGGCAACTTCGTGAACATCACCGCCCCCGCCGGGGCGAGCGTCCAGCTCGACGGCGCCAACGTGGCGGGATTCGCGCCCGTCGGCTCGGGCAAATACGGCGTCGCCAAGAAGTCCGTCGGGGCGGGGACGCATACCGTTACGGCCGATGCGCCGGTGGGGATAACCGTCTTCGGCTACGACCAGTACGTCTCGTACGCGTACCCCGGCGGGCTGAACCTGATTCCCCTCAACGAATAGGCGCCCGTGGGGTCCAAGCGGCCAATCGACCGGGCGCTTTTTCATGCCCGCAATCTTCGTTACCGCGCCCTGTTCGGGGCCCTCCGCCGCCATTGCCGCGGCGAGGTGCTTGACGTCGGAGGATGGGATTTCTTTTTCGCCGCGCGTTCCCACGGCGCGGCGTTCGTCCGCTGGACGACGCTCGAGCGGGACCCGGAAAAACAATTCGACCCGGGGGACCCCCGTTTTTCCTTCGTTTGCGGGGACGGCAACTCGATGCCGTTTCCGGACGCATCGTTCGACACGGTGCTCCTCGTCCATGTGCTCGAGCACGTTTTCGATCCGCTCCGCGTGCTCGGCGAGGCGGCGCGGGTCCTTCGGCCCGGCGGCCGCGCGGTGGTGCTGGTGCCCCAGACCTCGGTGCTCCACGACGCCCCCGCCCACTACTATAACTTCACCGAGTTCTGGGTGCGCGAGTCGCTGTTGCGCACCGGGTTTGCGCTCGAGGAGATCGAACTGCTGGGCGGGTTCTGGTCCACGATCGCGTCAAGGCTCGTCCACCTCCCGCTCAAAGTCGCGCGGGGCCGCGGGTTCTCCTCGGAACTCGCGCGCCGAAACCCGTTTTTCTACCTGATGCTGGCCCCCATGGCGGCCTGGGCGGCGGCGAGCCTGCCCGCCGCGTTGGTGCTTGGGCTGGGCGATCTGCGCGAAGAGGCGAACAACATCCTCGCGGTTGCACGGCTGCCGGTCAAGGCGCACGGGCGCGCCCGGCGGGTAGCGAGCCGCGGCGCCACGTCCGCAAGAGGTGGCCGGACGCCTCGGCGAGCATGGTCACGACCGAGTACGGACCACCCAACCTGCTCCGGCCGGCGGGCCGCGCCAGTTGTGGGCAGGGGATGACGACGACCCGAAGCCCCAGTCGGTCCGATTCAATCAGGATCTCGGCGTCAATGAAAATGTGCCTCGATCTCAGCGCCATTGCTTCAACGCGGTCGCGGCGGAGGACCTTGAGCGAAAAGTTCACGTCGGCGACCCGGATCCCGAAAACCGATCTGCAGAGGGCGTTCCAGACCGCCGACTGGACTCGGCGATATGCGCCTCCCTCCAGCCTGGCCGTTCTTGCCCCGACGGCGCAGTCCGCGTTTCCGTCAAGCACGGCGCACACGGCGCGGGCAATGTCCTTGGGATCCGCGGGCAAATCGGCGTCGGTGTACCCGACCACGGCGGCCGAGGCGGCCGCAAAACCAGCCCGAATCGCCGTGCCGTAGCCGTGCGGCGCCGGCGACTCGATGACCCTGAGCCGCGGGATCGACCGGGCAAGCGACTCGACCTTGGTCCTGGTCCCGTCGGTGCTCCGACCGTCCACGATGATAATCTCGGTTGGGATCCCCTCGCGCGAAAGCCCTTCGTGCACCGTGTTTACAGTCCGCCCGATGCACGCCGCCTCGTCGCGCGCGGGGACGACCAGCGAAAAGACCGGGGGCTCAGCCACGTCCGCCTCCCGTCCCGCCCGCGACCACGAGCCTATGCGCGTACCACGCCACCGGCAGGTCCACCGACTCGCGGATTGTCCCGAAAACAAGCGCGAGCGAGTCCAACTCGCGGCGTTCCGGCAGATCAACGACGGGCGGCGGGCATCCCGTCAGAAGTCCGACGAGGCGTTCCTGCACGCCAACGATGGTGTCACGCACGATCCCGGACGCAACGACTTCCTTGAGCACCGCCCTCCCGGACGGGGCCATGAGCGCCGCCAGCCTCCGCGCGAGCCCCGCCCGTTCTGCTCTCGGCACGAGGTAGAGGACGTCCACGACGAGCACGACGTCAAAAGGACCCCGGGCGTCGGCCGCGCGGAGGTCCCGGACGAAACACAGATTCGGGAGGCCGCGGTGCAGCGCGGCGCCCAGTTCAATCCGGCGGGGGTCGGGCTCGACCGCGACTACCGTCCTGCCGCGCGCCGCAAGCCAGGCCGCGAGCTGGCCGTCGCCCGCACCGTAGTCGAGCACGCTCGTGCCCGCCGGTACCCGCGAGAGGACCTCGCGCAACGGTCGCGTCATCGCCGAACAGAGCGCCCTCACTGCCGCGGACAAAGGGGCGTTGCGGTACGGGTTGAGCGTGTCCATGGCGGGCCTGTGCATCGCGACCTCCGGGTTCAGGGCGCCAGGGCCCAAACCTCGACGTCGTCGTCCGCGTATATAAACCTGCGTCGCGCATGGGCGGCCGCCCGATCGCGAGCGCGGCTGCATTCGCCGCGCGCGCTCGGAAGCGCGCACAGATTCCTCCAGTACATCACAACAATCTCCGAACTCGCGCCGCCCCGAGATGCAGGCTCGCCGACGCCTTTTTCGACGTACAGATCGGCGCTCACAAACGTGGCCTCGGGCCAGTAGTACGCGACGCTGAATTGCTTGAACGACGGGACCACGACGACCGGACCCGCAACGCCGGCGGCGCGCGCGGCGAGGCAGGCGGCCCTTGCAGCACCTTTCTCGCGGACTCCGGAGTCGTGTGCGCCCCCGCCGGCGACGGTCACGATGGCCGCCACGAACGGCACCGCGACTGCCGTGATTGCCGCGATCGCCCTGCCCGCTTCGGCCATGCGGCCGGCCGCAACGCCCAGCCAGATTGCGAACAGGGGAAATGCCGGAAGAAGCCACTCCGTGCGGCTGGCGGGCATCACGAGGATTCCGAACGCCCCGACCAGAAACACGCCCGAGACCGCCGACGACGATGCGATTCGTCCCGCCGCCGCGGCGCAGGGGTCGAACGGGACGCACGGCGCCAGAATCGTCCTCCAGCGTGCAACGAGCAGCACCGGCAGGAACGCCATCCACAACAGGTGGCCGCCCGACACAAGCCCCACGAGTTCCAACCACCACCCCAGGTCATTCGGGCGAAGATCGGCGTCGGCACGCGCCTGCGAAAGGAGCAGGATCGCCCACGGGCTGGAGAGAGCAATCCCCGCGAGCACCGAGGCGGCGGCAAACAACCTGCGGGCGCGTGTGAATCCCGTCGACAAGACCGCACCCACGGCGAGACCGGCGGCGAACGGGGCCGCCACAAGGTGGTTCAGGATCGCGGCGCACGTGGCTGCCGCCGCCCCGACGAACGTCGCGGCCCCCGGGCGCACCAGCGCCCGCCAGACGAGCCATGCCGCGCCTGTCACGAGGAGGGCGTGGAGCGAATACAGCCGCGCGTCCCGCGAGAAGTCAACGACGAGGTCGTTGACGCACAAGAACGCGGCGGCAAACCGGCCCGCCCATTCGCCCGCCGACCTTCTCAGCCAGACGTACACCCCGGCGATGAGGACCATCGATATCAAAACCGACACGAGACGCACGCCCCCGTCGGATGCGAAGAAGGGACCGATCGAGGTCCAGAGCCGGAGGACGACCGGCGTCACGGGGCCGTGGTGGGCAAAAACGAGATCGTCCCACCAGGCACGGCCCTCGCCGATCCTCCGGCCGAGGACGATCTGGTAGATCTCCATCGGCCCGAGCCCGTCGCGGCCCAAAGGCGGGAAGAGCCGGAGAAAAAGGCCCACACCCAGAAGGACCGGCAGGACGTTCCCGCCGCTCCCTTCCTCACCGGGGCCCGTGACCAGCCGCCACGCCCACGTTTTCGCGCGCGCAAAGAACATCCCCCCTCACTTCCCCGAAAGCTCCTTCATCGTTTCGAATACCTGTTCGACGATCTGCGGACCAATCGAGCGCGTTTCCTCGTAGTGATCCCCGGGAGCCGAGAAGAGATACGGCGCCTCCGGGTCCAGCATGAAGTCGTACAGCGGCACCATGTACCCCAGCTCGTCCTGCCCGAGGCCCAGGAGAAACTTGTACTCGCCCGGGATGATCTCGCGGAGGTACGGGCCCGCGGGCGCCTCGGTCAGATCGGGAACGGGGCCTTCGTGGTTGGGGTCGATGATCGGGCGGCCGAACGAGTACGGGTACGGGTCGTTGAAACCCCCGACCGCCAGCTCGGGGAACAACTCGCCGGGAACCGTTGCGAACGTGACCGGCCCGATCCTGAGCATGGCCATCTCGGTGTCGATGGCCGAGTTGTCGAGCATCGTCTCTTTCGAGGGGTCGATCCTGTAGATCGGCCTCTTTCTGAAGATCCCCATGTCAAAGAGCATCCAAAAGTACTTGTTGGCCTCGGCGGTCCGGATCACCTTCGAGACGAAACTCAGCGTCGTGTCGTCCACCGGTGCGGCGCCTTGGAGGGCCGCAAACGCCTTGTCGGCAAGCCGCTCTCCGATGGCGCGTGCGCGTTCGAAATCCTCCCGCTGCCGCAACTCGCCGGAACGGTCAGAAACCTCCGCGTGAAGCGGCGAGGCCATGCCCCCCAGCGCCCCCTGCAGGAAGATGGCTACGCCGCCGAGACCCGCACGCTCGGGGAACTCGCCGGCGGCCGCCATCCCGTTCTCGAGCGCCTCGCGCAGGAAGTGCGGGTAGTCACTGCTCGAGAAGTTGTTGTGACCCGAGAGCGTCTCGGGGTGGCTTCCCCAGTTCACGAGCGTGGCGATCCGCTCGCCGGTCTCGGCCGTCACGTCGAGCAGCGTCATGTTGTCGTCAAGCACGAACGGGTCGCGGAGGTCGTTGACAAGGTTCTCAATCCCCGTCCTCACGGCCGCGGCGCGAAGCGTGGCCGGTTTCATCGCCAGCGCCGCCTCGACAACGGCCGAGTACACCTGCTCGTCGATCCAGTCCACGTACTCGTCGTTGATCTTCCCCAGATAGGCGTCGGGGTCGGTGACAAAGAAGCCTGAGTATGGGTCGGTCATCCCCCACATGCCAATCGTGTCCGGTCCGTGGTGCGTGTGCGTCGAGCTGACTATCAGACCCTCGAAGCCCAGCTCCGGGTTCCTGCTGTGGAGCAACCGGCTGATCTTGGTGACGTCGCTGTACATCAACCCTACGACATCGAGGGACACGACCGCAACCGTCTTCCCGTCGCGGCGAAAGACCGCCGCGCGCGCCCAGGTGTCGTCGTGGACGGCCTGGATGGGCCGCGAGGCCCCGAAACCCGCAATCCAGTAGCCGTCGAACTTCCCGTTCCCGTTCGTGTCCACGTAGAAGTTGTCTGCCCACGCCCCCTTGTAGGCGTCTATGAGCTTGTCGGCATGGATCTCCCCGCACGTCGGCGCGCCATCGATGCAGTCGTCGTGATCCTCGAGGAGTTCGGGTTTCACCGTTTCGAAACCCTGCGGGGTAATGGCGACCTTGGCCGCCCCGGCGCATATCAGCCCGGGGTCGGAAGTGTTGCACCCCTGCAGCGGCACCCGGACATCCTCGGACCCGGCGTCCGCCCCCGCGCCGGCGTCCGGCAAACCGGCGTCGGCAAACCCGGTATCGGCGATCTCCGCATCGACACCCACCGCCCTGCCGTCCGAACAGGCAAAGAACGCCGCCGCGACCGTTGCCGGAAGAATCGCCACCAGATCTTTTCGTTTCGTCATCAGTCGAATCCTTGTCCGCAGGCGTGCGGCCGATGCCAAATGCTCGATACTGGAAATCCAACACACGAGTCGCGCCCATTCTAAAGGGGTGCGGCTACACCTGCAAAACCCCCTGCCATTCGCCGGCGCCGGTCTTGCTTCGACCGTTCATTGAACCGCGATGCAAGCGCAGGAACACCCGCCCCCGCCGGCGTCGTCGGTTTCGTCGACAGGTGCCAGACTCCTGGAGGCGCCATCCCCGGTTTCCCGGCCGGCATCACCAGAAACTTCGATGAGCGTGGCGTCCTGATCTGCCATCTCGGTTTCGGTCCCAACCTCGTCTGCACCGGCCTCGGCAACGTCAACAAACCCGACATCCGCGTTCGCGTCGAGAGAATCGACGTCGACGCCTCTCGTGTCCTCGATTTGCGCAGTATCGGTCTGCGCAGCGTCAACGCCTTCCGCATCGGCTGGGCCGACGTCCGCCTCTCCGGCGTCGGGAGCTCCGGCATCCAGTCCCGAATCCGATGTTGACGCATCAACGCCCGAGTCCGACGACCCGCCATCCTGACCCGCGTCCTGGCCTGCATCCGGCGTCCCCGCGTCGGGTTCCACGAAACACGGGTCGGGCGAGACGGTCTTTTGAACGTCCAACTCGTCAATGACCCCTGTTCCGCCCTGGAAACCACCCGGGACCCGGACGGCTTTGAGATGCATCGACGTGCCGTTGACGGAAAAGACGACGTAGTGGTTCTTGTTGTCGGTCACGGCGCTTTCGGGGAGCTTCGGTCTGGAAGGAAAGAGCGGATCGACGGGCGCACCGGCGCCGCCGGTCACGACGTGCAAGGTCGCGCCGTCGTAAGACGCGACCTCCTGCCCGCCCTTGAGCGGTTTGAAGCGCTCGTAGTCGCGATCATGGGCACCAATGACCAGATCGACGCCGTACTTCTCGAAAACGTCGGTGAGATACGGGATGATCTTCCCGTCGTCGCTGCCGAAAGCGCCGCTCGAATACGGGGGCCGGTTCAAAAGGACGACCTTCCAAATCCGGTCGGTCCACGAGAGATCGTCGTCGAGCCACATGGCCTGATCGGCGTAGTTCTGTTCGTTGAACGTCTCGGTCGAAAGGACCGCCACGTGGACCGAGCCGTAGTCGAACGAGTAGAAGTCCTCGGTGTCGGTGTAGTCGTTGCGTGGGAAGGCGAAAAACTGGTTGTAGAGGGCGTCGTCGCCGATGTCGATGGCAACGTCGGTTGCCCCAACGGCGGACATGATCGGGACAAACGGGATGACTGCGGCCGATTTGTCGAAGAAGTCCTTCCACTGCGCAAGAAACGCGCCATTGGCCACATGGTCGCCGGCGTGAAGGATGAACCCCGGATTCTCGCCGGCGGCCTGCGAAAGCACGTTTGCCCAGTCGGCCGAAGCGCCGGAAACGGACGCGCGGCTTTCGCCCAAGGCAACGAAGCTGAAAGGGGCGCATTGAGTATCGGGCGCCGTAGTGAAGGTGTAGTCCGCAGAATACCCGTCCGTCGCGTTTCCGACGCGGTAGTGATAGGTCGTGGCGGGGTCAAGGCCCTGAGCGACGGCGAGATGCGAAAACCCGGTTGGCCCGGGCATGGCGGGAAAGGCGGCTTCGGTAGTCCCGTACGCCGGCGTCAACCCGTACTGAATCTCGCCCGGCACCTCCCCGTTGGTCTCCCACGAAACGGTCGCGGTCCAATCCGGTTCCAGCATGATCGACAGACGGACGAAGCGCGGCGCGTCGGCGGCGAAGGCGAGGCTCGCCGTCGCCAAAACACACATCCCGGCGACCGATGCCAAAAAAGTGCGGATGTGGCCGCCGATTCTCACCGCGGCATCTTCTCCTTGAGCCGTTTCAACATCGCGAGGCGGCGAGAGAGCATCCGATGCTGGTCGCTTCCGGATTGGTGTTTCTGAAGCAGCGCCTCGGCCTTGTCGATTTCCCGTTCCACGGACCTCGCCGCCTCGCCCGTCTGGAGCATCTCAAGCTCGCGCTGTTCGGCTTTCTCGGGATCTTCCTCCGCGGCTGTCGCCGGAATGCCCAGGCTCGCGGCCATTCCGGCCGCTTTGGCTGGCGCCGGCTCGGTGGGTGCCCGCGACGGGAGCAAGAAAAACGCGGACACCCCTCCGACCAAGAGCACCGCCGCCCCACCGGCAAACCAAACCGTCTTCCGCACGGCCGCCTCCGTATCTTTTTCAAACCGAACGTAGGGGAGGCACGCAGCCCTGAGCGGAGTCGAAGGGCAAGTCCTCCCGTGCCGTTCCGCGCGGAGTCCCATCCGTGCCGTCAGTACGCCTCGAACTGATAGACCCCCACGTTGTTCCGCTCCTTCTTCGCCGCGTACTTCCCGGCGACCTTGAGCGCAAACGGCTCGTCGTTCCCCGCGTAGGTCGTGAGCTTGACGGGGGACTTGGGGTTCCGGACGTCCACCACGTCGGCACTGCCGTTACGAAGGAGGACGTGCAGGCGGCCGTCGTAGATCCTCAAGTCGGATGTCCGTTCAGTGGCCTTGTACTGCGCGATCTGGTTCCGGGACGCGGTTGAGATGTC
>JACRCP010000402.1 GCA_016218965.1 Deltaproteobacteria bacterium
CGTGGTTGCGGTTTCATCACCAATCAACCTACAGGAGGTTCGCCATGCGCGTCTACATTTTACCACTCAGCAACCCTTACCAACTGTTCTCTCTCCGAACCCCTCTCTCAACTCAACCCACGGGGAGTGCAGGAGAGCCCGCAAATTTGCGGGGCACGTCGTTCGTGCCGGCGCCAGTACGCCAGCATCGGAACGGTTGACCGGGTCAGCTTCCGAAAGGTCCAGTCCGACATGTCATCCAGCAGCAACTCGAAGTCAAGTGCGCCGGGCGCTCCAAAATGCAGCGTCGCCATGTCCTCCTCCGTCTTACCTCGCGCGCGCCAATGTGCGTCCCCTCATGTTCAAAGCCGCTTCTTTGCAAACGGCCTCCCCGATGCGCAACTCAGTTGTGGCACGTTCTGGGGACGGCTTTCTCTCGTTCCCCAGCCTTCGGTCGTCCGTGGGTTTTTCGCGGTGGCGGTGCATGCTAGATCCCCAGCAGACCGTCGATCGACAGATCCTCGTCCAGAGCCGGCCAGTGAATTCCGTATCCGGATGGCGAAACCACAAAGTTCTCGCGCTCCTTTGCGCCCGCTCGGGCGAGTTTGGGCGAGATCGTCCTCAGGTCGAACACCTGCTCATTCCCGTCGATGCTCAGAAACATTCGCTCCCCCTCGAAGGCGATCGCTTTGACGTCGTGACGCTTTTTCACTTGTTCACCCTCGTCTTGGGCATCAATCGGTTCCAGGCACGCAACCGGCTCCCGGGGAAGAACTCGACGGAGGAGTTCTTGGGCTGCATCGTTGTGGGATCTCGCCAGCAACTCCCAGACCACGCGGCAGAACCTCTCCGCGGCGGCGAGGGCTTTTGCGGCGTCTTCCTCGGGAACGTGCCGCGTTTCGCCGTAGTCGCCGACGCTTCGAAGCTCGAAAAGCCAGTTGAGGTCCCTGCCCACGGTCTTTTCGATCTTTCCTTCCTTGACGAACCGTTGATGCACCGACGCAATCACGCCGCTGTGTTTGCCGTATTCAAGGCCCTCGTTTAGAAGTAGCGCCGTGGCCGCATAGAAGGCGGCATAGTATGCCCTGGACGCGGCGAAGTCAAAAAAAACTTCGTCGAGTTGGAGCTTCGCTGCCCGGAGCGACTCTGCCGCCCGCTCGATGTTCGCCTTGATCTCCTCGGCGAAATCGGTCGTCACAAGGTCACACCATCCCGGAGGGCATTTCGGTAGAGCTGGAGCCGGCCGTTGCGGTATTCGTTTAACGCCGCGGGTTTGGCGGACAGCAGCCGATCGGTTTCGAGCTGAAGGGGGTAGAGCACGTCGGTGATCGCGCGGAGTTCCTTGAAATAGTCGAACGGACCGCGCAGCAGGACGAGCAGGTCGATGTCGCTTTCAGGATCCGCCTCGCCGCGAGCCGAGGAACCGTACACAACCAACCCGCCGAATCTCTTGCCGTAAGCGGCCTTCAGGACTTCGCGGCATCTTTCGGCTGCGAGGTCCACGCCCGATCGCGTGCGCTCGTAGACGGCCTCGCGTTCGGCCACGCACTCCCCCCGCTTCACGGGGCCCGGGTTCTTTTGGCTTTTCCGACCGGCTTTCATTCAGCTTCGGCCTACTGATACGCCCAAAAGACTTTCAGGTCCGAGAACTTGGGTTTCACGCCGTCTTTTTTCGTCCAGAGGCGCACGTCGGCCTGGAGCCAGCGGTGGCCGCCGAGCTGGGGGCATGTCGTGAGGTCGGCGGGCGAGGTCGAGAACGGGCCGCAGGGGGAGCTTGGGTTGCTCGTCAGCTCCGGGGCCGAGTCGGCGGCCCGGAACATGACGTCCACGCCGGTGTTGGGCGGGGTTGTGGCGGTCCACTCGGCCTTGTACCACTGGGCATTGGCGTAGCCCGAATCGTAGTCCTGCAGCCAGTGGCCCTCGCGGCTCGTGATCGTCCGAAGCTGAATGCCCGTCATGTCCGAGTACGTATAGAGTTCCTGCCCGGGATCGACCGCGAAATGCCCGTCGGGGGCGCAGTCCTTGGTGTACCTGTTCGCGTACCCGCCGAAGCGATTCGGGATCCAGACCTTCCCCTCGCCGTCTATCGCGGCGCCGTGCGGGTTGGAGTCCCCGCCTTGGATGCTCATTGTGCACAGCACGGCCCCCGAGTTCGGGTCGATCTTCTTGCTCACGTTGTCGCCGTAGCCCGAGCACCATATGGTGCCGTCATCGGGGTGCACCGTGACCGCCGAGCAGTCCTGAGCCTGCGTGTCGAACCGCGTGTACGGCGGGTCTCCCAGGATCCGGTGGACCGGCCCGCCCCCCCCTAGACCTCCGTGCCAGACGTTGTTCTGCTTGTCGACCGCGACGCCGTAGTACCACGGGTTGTCCACCTTGTCGACGACCTGTCCCTTGACGACATCGAATTTCACCGACTGGGGGGTCGACGCCGTCCAGAGGAAACCGCGGCCGTCGATGGCGAGGCCGTAGACGTTGGCGCCGACATTCCACTGGTTGATCACCTGGCACCGCGGCGGATTCTGCGTGGCGTCCACGTTGGTCGGGTGGATCTTGTAGACTGACTCGGTGTTCCACGTCCCGACCCAGACGTTGGCCTCGGCGTCGATCGCGACAGCCCGCGCGATGCCGGTGATATCCGCCCGGCAGACGAAGTTCCCGTCGTAGTCGATGTGTACAGCGTTGGAGAGGTTTGCGTCGTTGGGGTTCGAAAACCCGCGGTTCCCGACCCAGACCGAGTAGTCGAACTGCACTGCCGTTCGCGAGGGCCACTCGCCGTGCGAGGGGACCTGCCACTTCTTCTGGCCGGTGACCGTGTCGAGCTTGGCGACCTCGTTCTTGCCGGTCACCGAAATATAGATGAACGGGGCGTTTGCCTGCGACTCGCCCAGCGTCACCGAGTTGGGGTCGCCCGGGTCCGGGATGGTGCCGTTGCAGCTTCGGCCCGGCTCCGAGCAGTTGCCGGGTTTGTCCCAGTCTTCGGTGAAACACGGCTCGCCGCACTTGCCGCATGCGTTGATTGGCCCGCCCGTGAGACCGTCGCAGTCGACGTCCTTCAGGCTCCCGCACGGCTCGTCTCCGGGTTTCACCTCGCCGTCGCACTTTCCGGTCCAGTGCCCGCCGGCGCAAAGCTCGACGCCGTCGCGGCAGTCGCCCACCATGCGCGTGTCCGCGTCCCCCGTGTAACACGGACGGCCCCGGCCTTCGCTGCATTCGCAGCCGTCGTCCACGAGCGCGTTGCAGTTGTTGTCCTTGCCGTCGCCGCAGACCTCGATTGTCGGGAGGATGAACTCCTTGCACTCGGACCAGAACTCGCCGTTCTGGCAGTACTGAATGCCCTTCTTGCACGTTGCGGGAGGCGTGAACACGGCGTCCTCGCGGCCCGGCCAGCACTCCTTCTGCTGCGCGCCCTCGCAGGCGCAGCCGTCGTCGATCAGGCCGTCGCAGTCGTTGTCCATGTCGTCGCCGCAGGTATCGGAAGGGTCGGGCTTGCGGTCGCCCTTGCACTTGCCGTCCCACTTGCCGTTTGAGCAGTTCTCGACCCCGTCGTGGCACACGCCGACGCCTCGCGAGGTTGCGGGTCCCGAGAAGCACGCCCGCGTCTCCCATTCCTCACAATAAGTCTCTTCGCCCGGGCAGCCGTTGTCGACCGTGCCGTCGCAGTCGTCGTCGGCCTTGTTCCCGCAGGTTTCGGCCTTGGGCAGGACCGCGCCGACGCACTGCGTCCACTGGTAGGAGTCGCCGTTCTTCTGGCAGTCGTGCGTCCCGCTTCGGCAGATCCCCTTGCCGGCCGTGTTTGCAGGGCCGTCGTAGCACGGCTGGTTGATGGGCGGATGGCACTCGCAAGCGGCGCCGCTGCACTGGCATTCGGCGTTGCAGTCGCAGCCGTCGTCGAGCTTGCCGTTGCAGTCGTCGTCGAGACCGTTCCCGCATATCTCCTTCACCGTCCCGCACGTTCCGCACTTATTGGTCACCGAGGTGTCGACCTTGCCGTCGCAGTCGGCGTCCGGCGGGACTACGCCGTCCGCGACCCCCGCGCACGATTCGGCCTGCGGAAGGACCTCGGCCGCGCACTCGCCCCACGCCCCGTCGGCGCAGTACTGGTAGCCCGCCTTGCACGTCCCAACGCCCTTCTTTTCGGGCGCGCCCGTGAAGCACTCGCGCGCGCCGCCCTCCTGGCACGGGCAGCCGTTGTCTATGACGCCGTTGCAGTCGTCATCGACGTTGTTGTTGCAGATCTCCTTGATGGGGACGGACTGCCCGGTGCAGGCCCCCCACGCGCCGTTCTTGCACGTCTCAAGCCCGTCGTGGCATATGCCGATCCCGCGGGTCTTGGCCGCGCCGGTGTAGCATGCGCGCGTCTGCCCCGTCTGGCACGGCGAGCCGCCGTCCGCCCCTCCGCCGTCGCCCAAGACCGACCCGTCCTTGCCCCCCCCGCCCGCGCCGTTTGTCTCGGCGGTCCCGGAGCAGGAAAGCGCGAAAAAGACCACGACGCCCACGAGCGCGAGAAAGACACATACTTTTCCGGAATTCATGACAGACCCTCCCGTCCCAGCGCACCATTTACTGCATTGTACTAGCGTAAAGGGGGGAAAAGCAAACTCGCTTGGGGCGGCGGGGACCGGAAACCGTCGAGCAGACGGTGAGCGACGCTTCCGCCCGGTGGGGATTCGTGGTAAGTTGAAACTATGGCGCCGATCGAAGAAATCGAAAAGGTCCTCCGCGACGACCCGCGGGTGGTGTTCGCGTATCTCTACGGTTCGGCATCGGAGGGAGACCGCTGCCGCGACGTGGACATCGCCGTGTACCTCGTGGATTCGCAGGACGCCTTCGCAGCCGCAGCCGATCTCAAGCTTGCGCTTGGACGATCATGCGGCCTTGCGGCCGAGACGTTCGACGTGCGGTCGCTCAACGGTGTCGGAGACCTGCGTTACCTCCGCCGGGTCCTGTCGGGCCGGTTGCTCGTCGACAAGGATTTCGACGCGAGGGGGGACTTCCTCGAGTCCTACGCGGCAAGGTACCGGGAGTCCGAGGGCATTCTGGACGAGGCGTACGGATGAACATTGACAAGGAACGACTGTTGACGCACCTCTACGACGTCAAGCGCAACGCGCTCGATCTGGAAAAGACTTTCTCGGCACGCGATGACGCCGCCATTCTCGCCGACGACGTTCTGCTCAAGGCGATCAAGTACGTCCTCATCGAAACCGCCGAGGCGGTGGCCAATGCCCTGCAACACGTTCTGGCGAAAGGTCTCGGCACACCCGTGAGCGGCTACCTCGACACGCTGGCCCACGCCCGTTCCGCCGGCGTCATCTCCGAAGAACTTTTTTTGAGCCTCAAGCCGTTTTTTGAGTTCCGCAACGCGTTGATCCACCGGTACTGGACGATGGATGACGCCCTGATCGTCCGCAATGCCCGGCAGGGACACGGGGATTTCATGGCCTTCATCGAAGCAGTGGAAAAGTTCACGGGGATCGGCGGGACATGACGCGGCCCAGAAGGTTCACGTGCTGGCGGCCCGCTGACACGGGACAGGCAATTGCCTACGGTCTTGCCCAGAACAGCTTCATGTCCGAGAGTTTCGGTTTCACGCCGTTCTTTTTCGTCCAGAGCCTCGCGTCGGCTTCTATCCAGCGGTGGCCGGAAAGGTCCGGGCACGTCGTCAGGTCGGCAGGCGACACGTCAAACGGCCCGCACGGCGCGGTCGGGTTGCTCTGGAGCCCCCCGGCGGTGTCGGCGGCCTTGAATGTCACCTCGACGCCGGTGTTCGGGGGCGTGGTCGCCGTCCACTCGGCCTTGTACCAGATCGGGGACGCATAGCCCGAATCGAAATCCTGCACCCAGTGGCCCTCGCGAGACGTGATCGTCTTGAGCTGAACGCCCGTCATGTCCGAATACGTGTACAGCTCCTGTCCGGCATCGACCTCGAACGACCCGTCCGGCGCACAATCCTTCGTCCATCTATTCGCGTACCCGCCGTAGCGAAGCGGAGTCCATATCTTGCCGGCGCCATCGATTGCAACGCCGTGGGGGTTGGTGCCGTTCGAGACCGCATGCCGGCACAAGGCCGCGCCGCTGTTCGGGTCGATCTTCACAACCTCGTTCGAGCCGTACGAGCTCCCCCAGATCGTCCCGTCGTCCGGGTGCACGGTCACGGCGGTCACGTTGTTCACCTGCGTGTTCGTCACGGTGTAGGGCGCGTCGCCCAGGAGCTTGTGGACGTTCCCGCCGCCGCTCCAGCCGCCGAACCAGACGTTGTTGTCCTTGTCTATGGCGATCCCGTAGTGCGTCGGGTTGCTGGCCGTCGCGACGATGGTCGCGGCCATGACGTCGACCTTCACCGTCGTCGGGTGCGACGCCGTCCAGAGGAATCCGCGCCCGTCGATGGCGAGCCCGTACACGTTTACGCCGACATCCAGCGTATTGAGGACCCTACAGCGCGGCGGGTTCTGGTTGGCGTCAATATCGGTCGGGTGGATCTTGTAGACCTTCTCGCCGTTGTAGGTCCCGACCCAGACGTTTCCCTCGGCGTCGATGGCCAGCCCCCGCGCGATGTCCGGGGTGTCGGCGCGGCACAGGAAGTTCCCGTCAAGGTCGAGGTGCACGGCGTTGGAGTTGTTGACGCTGCTCGGGTCGTTGAACCCCCTGTTCCCGACCCACACCGAGTAGTCGAACTGCACCGCCGTGCGCGACGGGTTCGTCCCGTGCGAGTCCACCTGCCACAGCTTCGCACCTGTCACCGTGTCGAGCTTGGCGACCTGGTTCTTGCCGGTCACCGAAATGTAGATGAACGGCGCATTTGCACTGGATTCGCCGAGCGTCACGGAGTCGGGGTCCGCGGGGTCCGGCTCGGTGCCGTCGCAGGTGCGGCCGGGCTCGGAGCAGTTCCCGGGCTTGTTGTAGTCCTCGGTGTAGCACGGCTCGTCGCACTTCCCGCACGCGTTCACCACTCCGCCGGTCAAACCGTCGCAGTTTGTGTCC
>JACRCP010000403.1 GCA_016218965.1 Deltaproteobacteria bacterium
ACCGCCCCCCTTTCGGAAATGACAGGAAAAGATGGTTGACTTCGAGGGATTACGGCAGCTAGAGTTCCGGACGGGAGAGGCGAACAGCCTTTGGCAACATCTGCTTTCTGCCTAGTCTATCTAGTCAATGGTTCCGGACGGGAGAGGCGAACAGCCTTTGGCAACTTCCTGGGCTGTTTTGGCTTGGGCGGAGAATCCGGTTCCGGACGGGAGAGGCGAACAGCCTTTGGCAACATCTTGGAGGGCGGTCACACTAGCTTTCAACTGTTCCGGACGGGAGAGGCGAACAGCCTTTGGCAACTTCCCTGGCCCACGCGAACGGGGACATCATGGCCGTTCCGGACGGGAGAGGCGAACAGCCTTTGGCAACCACTTGTCGGCGTTGTCGACTAAACGCACGAGGTTCCGGACGGGAGAGGCGAACAGCCTTTGGCAACATGCCTTTTTCCTTGCACAGCATGCCGAGATTCCCGTTGGCCGGTCCCGGATGGGAGAGGCGAACAGCCTTTGGCAACACGATGGCCGGCTTGGCGACCGGGTCGCACTCGTGTCCCGGACGGGAGAGGCGAACAGCCTTTGGCAACTGCAGCTCCGCCGGCACGGATGACTTCGGAGAAGTCCCGGACGGGAGAGGCGAACAGCCTGTGGCGACCGTCGAGATCGGGGGCGGGATGTGGACGACCGTGGTCCCGGACGGGAAAGGGCTTCCGGTCATACGACTTGGAATGATTTGGCACCCGATCCGTCGGGACTGTCCGGAGTGAATTCACATGGAGGGAAACGATGACCTGGATAGATCTTGCGCCCGTACGAGTGACATCAAAGGACGTACTGGACTCAATCTATCGGGGCTATATCGCCGGCATCCGCCGCCAGAGTCTGGACTCCGAACTTCGGTTTTGCCGCCAGAAGGCCGTCGCCGGGAATCTGGGCCAACCGGACTTCGCCTGGCTGTGCAACGTGCTGCTGACGACGCGGTCGTTGGCCTCAGTGGGCAAAGGCTACTTGATGCCGAGAGGCCTGGGCGCTTTGGAGGCCTACGGTCGAGTCAAGTCGTACGCGATGCGCATTGCGCAGATTTTGTTCGTCGACAGGCTGGTGAAACATGGCTTCCATGAAGCGGTCGACGCAGGTTCTTTTGCGTCCACCATCAACGAGATCGCCGACAAGATCAAAGATCGGGCAATCCATAACAGGGGGCCCATCGAAGACGATGAAGCCCGGTTTTTTGCGGTGTTGTTTGTCTTTCAACTTGTCTTCGACCGGAAGTTCGTACCGGATCACGACATCGTCTCTTGTCATAGAGGCGGCTCGGGGCGGCACCGGGTCATCTCCGATTGGGCACGCGCAATTGCGTACCTCAAGTACACTAACACGGCCGTGGTTGATGCGCCCGGCGAACTCCGCAACCTCTGCTACGAGATCACCACCGGCTGGTCCCGGGGGATCGACATCGAGACTTGGAACAAGCTGAACGATTCATACTACTCGGGAAAGAGCATGGCCACCGGCAAAAAAAACGTATTCGCGGCTCACTACGACGTCATCCTGGAGCGGATGTTGCCGCAGTTTGCCATGAGCAAGATCTTGCTGGCAGAACGTATCATCAAGGATCTCAAAAGGCTGTGTCGGCCGGTCAGGGTAGTCGACATTGGGGCCGGCAGTGGGGCGATGGCTATCAACCTTTTGATGGCGGCCCACGAAGCGGGACTGCCGGCGGGCAGGATCCAATACTTGGGCCTGGAACCCTGCCGGTCCATGATCAACAAGTTCAAAAGCAACTTCAAGTCCAAGGCGCACTGTCCGCCTCCGGCCGGGTGGGAAGTGCGGCCAGGGAGCTTGGAGAGAGCAATCGACGCCCTTCCCCCGAGTGACGGCCGCCCGACGTGGGCCTGTTTCTCCTATTGCCTGCACCACTGTTTCCACAAATCGGTAGAGTTGTTCTTCACAAGCCCCGAGGTCCAAAGCTCCTTCTCGAGGATCTATGCCCTTGACGTTGTTGCTGAGCACGGTTGGCTCAAGCCGTTTTACACGTGGGTCGATTGCGAGTCGCCCGAGAACTTCGACAATGTGGCCATCCACGGCCCTTGGCGAGTGGTGGACGTTTGGAACCACCCCAGCGATCCGATAGCGGCCACAGCAGTCACCAATGCATGGTGTTCCTGCAGGATATTGGAACCGTAGTGGTCCAGCGGCCGATGGCTAATATGATCTTTCTTTCTTCCTGAAGTCCGAGATGTGTAACCCTACTGCTTTTGCCCGGTCTGTTAGGGTCGTGCCGTTTCCGAGGTTCAACAGCCTGGCCGCCTGGGCTGCGTTACCGTGGGTTTCATCGAGCGCCCTCTCGATGTAGTGGCGGTCAACTCTCTCTATTAGCCCGTTCAGATCGCTTGTGTCCTTTCCGAGTGGGCGGTTCAGGATGTCATCCCGTGCGGAAAAGGCGTTTTGCTTGAGCGTCTCGATCACATCCTGTTCTGTGATGGTGTCCGCCGGCGTCCAGATGAACAGCCGGTTGAGGACGTTCATCAGCTCACGGACGTTGCCGGGCCACGGGTACTTCACAAGCTGAGCGAGTGCGGTCGGTGCCAGCGATTTCGGGCATTGCGCCGGCATGGCCGAGGCAATGGTTTTCATGAAGTGATCTATGAGCGACACGAGATCGTGTCCCCGTTCCCGCAATGGCGGGATGATGATAGGCAGAACACACAGTCTGTAGAACAGGTCCTCCCGAAACCGGCCGGACGCCACTTCCTGGACCAGCTTCCGATTGGTCGCAGCCACCACGCGGACATCGACCTTTTCTACGGTCTGGCATCCCAGTTTGGTCACCTCACCGGTACCAATCGCCCGGTTGAGTTTGACCTGCTGTTCAAGGGGCAACTCGCCGATCTCGTCGAGAAAGAGCGTACCACAATGGCATTCTTGAAAAGCGCCGGCCCGTGTTTCGAACGCTTCGTTGAAGGCGCCCTTGACATGGCCGAACAAAAGGCTCTCGACCAACGCGGCGGGCAACGCGCCGCAATTCACCGCCTGGAACTTGTGCATGCTTCGTGGGCTGGCACTGTGGATGGCTCTGCCGAAGAGTTCCTTCCCTGTCCCCGATTCACCCTCAAGAAGTATCGGCAATGAGCACTGCGAGGCTACCCGGGCCAACTGAACGGCCCTTACGACATCACCCGATTTCCCAACGATGTCTTCGAAAGCCTTGGCTGTTTCGGGAATGGAGGTCAGAAGGGACTTAAGGGAGGGCCGTTCGGCCGCACATCGTTTTGCGATGTACTCCGCCCAGAGATCGAAGGGGAAATCGACCTGTTTCACCCCTTCTTCGAACGACGCCTCTAACAGCGTGCCCGGTAGCATCATCCTGCTGAGAAGGATCCAGACGGTCGCCATCGCCGGGGTCCCCGAGCTCAGGTTGTAGTACCGCTCTGCCTCGGCGGCGGTTCCGACTGCGTCTTTGCAGGCGTTGTAGATGCCGTCGAAATCCGTCGGCCTCTTGAGTTTTCTCAACACGCACTCGACTTCGGCGGCGCCCGCCATGTTCTGTTCCAACCAGTTTTTGTAGCCCGCCCGATCCAGGTCTTCCTTGTCGAAGAGCACGACCACTCTCGAGAATTCCCCGGGCCTTTTCTCCAGAATCCTCGCTATCGCCCCCGGTCCTCCGCGACCGCCCCCGCCGTCCCGCATGCCGTTTAGATCCGCGTGCCCGATCCAGCTGAAAAGTGTCTTTGCCATCTTTCTTGGCCTCCGGAAGATTTCTTGCGCCGATGCAAGTTCCCTTGCGAAATACAACTCTTCTCCGGCAGTGTCAAACGGTGCTCGTTGATCGTCGGCGGCCGGCGTTGTCCGTTCGACGAACTGACGTATCAGGACGTTTTTTCAATCGATTTTCCCACTCGTTCGCGTTTGCGCCACGTCCACTTTTCGCCAGTGACCGCATTTTTTCGGATTTGGCATGGAGATCGCATTTGTCGTAGGCGTACGTCTCGAAACCAAAGGAGGACGACGCGATGAAGACAAAGACGACGAAGACGGAAAGGAAAACCTGCGCGGCCTGCCGCGAGCACCGCGCCCTGTTCCAGACGGCGGGGCGGGTCCGATGGGACCGCTTCCACGATGTGTGCTTGGAGTGCTACCGCGCGTTGCGGAACCATCTCCGTGCGGCAAGCATGGCCGTGGCAGCGGCGGCCTTGATCATCGTCGGGATGGCCGCGTGCGGCGATCAGGGCCGGGAGGAGGCCCTCGGCGAGGAAGACCAATTCGGCCAGGCCAAAGAAGAAATCCATGCGACGCAGGTCACCCCCATCCGTTTCAAGAAGAGTTGCGACGGGAACGATCTCGTCGTTTTCACGGGCCCGATGTCGACTGCCTTCAGTTGCCCATGCGGCTGTATCACGAACAACAAAAAGGCGATGTGCAGACCCGTCGGGTGTGTGCCAGGTGGAATTAGACCGAGGGACGGGGCCGTGTGCGACCCCAGCGGTTGCTACTTTCAAGAATGGTGAAAACAGGCATCCAGAGAAGGAGGGAGGTAGATACGTGAAGACATCCAAAACCGTTATTGCGTTGGCCTTTGCGGTGCAGTCGATGTTGGCGCAGGCTGTTCCAACGGAAGTGCACGCCGACGACATTGCCGATCTGCAAATGCTCCTGCGGTTTTTCCCCGACGCGCCGAGCCAGGATCCCCTTGCTCTCTACGCTACCGCCCACGAACTGAATGCGTCTCCTACCGCCCCTTTGCTGCCGGCAATCCAACCCTTTCAGGGTCTCAGCCTAGTAGGGCTCACGTGGGATTCGTCTGGGGTTCTCGTGAACAAGCTCCGCCGGCAGACATGGAACTCGCTGGCTTCGGCAGGAACAGCGGATTCCGGAGAACGTGGGTTTTCTCTGCGCCCTCTGCGGTCAGGTGTTCGTTTGCGTCTCGGCTCACGCCCCCGCGTTCCGGCACGCGCCGAGGGGGACGTAGAATCTCAAGTAGCGCTTTCCGTCAGAGAATTTCATCCCGCCGGGGTCCTCGACCAGGACGGACGCGCGTTTGGTGATCCTGTTGACGAAACCCGTGTAGCTCCGGCCCTCGAACTCGAACGCAATCCTGTCCCCCACGCGAAGCCCTAGCTCGACGGCGGCCTTGTGTCGTGTCGTCGGAAGCCTGTGCGTGACTTCGGTGTGGCCAAAGAGCCGCCGCGCAATCTCCCCGAAACGGTGCCCCTTGCAGCTTGACGACCCGAAAAGCAGAAGCTCGGCAAGGTGCACTAGCTCATGCTCGAAGATTCGCAAAAGGGCGTCCAGCCTGTCACGGCATTCGATGCCGTTTACCAGAATCGGCGCGCCGCCGGCGCCAAAGTTCGAAAACAGAAGGTGCGTGGAGATCGCGATCTCATAGCGCTTCGGCCCGCCGCCGGGCGTCTTGAAAACGTACGTCTTCCCACCCGCGTTCGTCATCCGGGGCGCGAGGCGAAACGTGAGCCTCGTCCCTGGCACAGCCTGAACCGCGGCGCCAACGCCCCCGCCGAAGAACCGCTCGTCGTAAAGCGCAAAGAGCAGCCGCAAATCCGCCGTCCCGATTCGAAGGAAATCCGGCGCCCGGACAAACCCCGACCGCGCGAGCACCGCGGCGCGAATCGCGCCCGACCTTGAGGCGATCTCGTCGGCAGCAAGCCCTGTTGCTGCAATGTGAGAGGCGAGGTCCACCGATGTTTCCTTCCTGTCTCAGGCGTCACATCAAGATACGATCTCCTTCGTTCGCAGTCTAGTATAAGCTCGGGTGTGAACGTGGATGCCGCGCCAGGTGACATTGCCAACGACTATCGTTTGCCGTATAAGGTCCGCAAGTCGTGCGCGGCGGCAGGAACGTGGAAGAGGGGTCTTCCGTGATGTTTGCGGGCCGAACGCGGCCGGAACCCCCAAAAGAGGTTCGCGATCATGATGTTCACAAACCTGAAACTGGAGAACTGGCGCAATTTCCTGCACGCCGAAGTGCCGCTTCGGCCGCGCGTGTTCATCGTGGGGCCGAACGCGGCCGGCAAGTCCAACCTCCTGGACGCATTCAGGTTCCTGCGCGATATCGCCGAGGCACAGGGCAGTTTTCGCCGGGCGGTGGAAAGACGCGGCGGACTGTCCAAGATCCGTTCGCTTCACGCCAGACGCTACCCTGATGTGGTTGTCGAGGTGACGATGAACCTCGATGGCGCCGAGTGGCGCTACCGTCTGAGGTTCAACCAAGACAGCGCCCGACGCCCCGTGGTCAAGGAAGAGAAGGTTTGGCATGGAAAAGACCTTCTCCTGGAGAGGCCGGACGCGGACGATCGGTCCGACGCGGACCGGGTTTTCGAGACACACCTCGAACAGGTCAATGCGAACAAGGCGTTCCGGGCGGTCACTCAGTTCCTGGCGCAGGCCCGGTATCTGCACGCTAGTTCCGCAGCTCATCAGGGAACCCGATCGATCGGCGGGCAAGGAAAGGGACCCGTTCGGCGGCGATTTCCTGGAGCAGCTCGCGCGAATGCAGAAAGAACAGGGGCGGACCTTCGATTCGCGCCTGAGAAGGATCAACGCGGCGCTCCGGGTGGCCGTGCCGCAGTTCAAGGAACTCCGGCTCGAACGCGACGAGGCCGGCAGACCGCATCTGCGGGGGTTGTATGAGCACTGGCGTCCCGATGCGGGTTGGCAGGGCGAAGACCAGTTCTCCGACGGTACGCTTCGTCTGCTTGGTCTTCTTTGGTCGTTGCTCGACGGCACAGGGCCGCTGCTGCTTGAGGAACCGGAGCTTTCGCTGCACCAGGCAATCGTCCAGAAGGTGCCGGGCATCATGTGGCGGGTCGCACGCAAGACGGGCCGGCAGGTATTGGTGAGTACGCACTCCGAACAGTTGCTTTCGGATGAAGGGATAGCGGCCGAAGAGGTTTTGTTGCTGGAACCGGCAGCCGAGGGCACGTCCGTCAAAGTCGCCGCGGCTGACGACGAGATTCTGGCGTTGCACAAAGGCGGTGTTCCACTAGGCCAGGCGGTTCTACCGCGGGTGGCGCCGGCCAAGCCGGAACAACTCGCGCTGGACTTCCCAGAGTAACGGGATGGAGACTCCTGTTACGCTCGTCGTCGAGGGCATCACGGACGTTCCGGTGCTCGAGCGCGTCCTTGTCGAGGCCCGGATCACGTCGGGCCCCGTATACGTCGCCAACGGGAAGACCAATCTCGACCGCCGGCTTTAAAGCTACAACGGTGCGGCACGTTTTTCGCGATGGCTCGTGTTGCGTGACCTCAACAGTGATGAGGCTTGTGCCCCGACACTGGTTTCGAGACTCCTCCCGGCCCCCGCGCGCGGAATGCGCCTGCACATCGCTGTCCGTGCCGTGGAAGCGTGGCTGCTGGCCGATGTCGACGGCCTGCATCGCTTCCTGGTGGTCCCGAGAACGCTTGTCCCACCGGATCCCGAAAGCCTGGATCGGCCGAAAGCGGATCTTGTGGCGATCGCGCGCCACTCCAGATCACGCGCCATCCGGGAGGCCTTTGTGCCGGCGGCCGGGACAACTGCCGCGGTCGGGCCAGGCTACACAACGATGCTGGCCGAATTCGCGTTGCACCACTGGCGGCCCGGCGTCGCCGCGGCGCGAAGTCCCAGTCTGGCACGGCTGATCCGATACCTCGACACCCGGCAAAGACGAAAAAAGTAAATGTCCGGTTTCGGCCTGCCGCGCTCGCGCAGTCCCGCCGGCCTCTTCATCGCGGGATTCGCCTCCTTGGCTGTTCGCCGGCGCGTTGTTGCATACAATCTTTTTGCAAACCATTTACCCCGCCGTGACCAACGCCGCCGGGAGATCGACGACACTGCAAAAGGAGGTGCATTGCGTGGGAAGTCGTGTAAAACATCGAAAGGAGAAAGCCATGAAAGCCTCAAACGCCACTGTCCTGTTCGCCGCCGCCGTCCTTTTTCTCCCGGCCGCCGCCGGGGCCGGTTCGGTCAAGGTCGGGGTCGAGCTTTCGCACCCCGTGATGACCGCCGGCGCAAAACAGACGACGTATCTCAAGGTGAGTCTCCAGGGCCTGTCGGTCGAACGCGGCCCGGCGCGCCTGCCGGCCAACATCGCCATCGTGCTCGACCGCTCGGGCTCGATGAGCGGCGAAAAGCTCCGGCGGGCCAAGGAAGCGGCCATCACGGCAATCGAGATGCTCGGGCCCAAAGACATCATCTCGGTCGTCGCCTACGACGACCAGGTGAGGGTTCTCGTGCCCGCCACCCGCGTCTCGGACCGCGAGCAGGTCTATTCGGCCATCCGATCGCTTAACGCCGGCAACACGACCGCGCTCTTCGCCGGGGTGAGCCGCGGGGCCGCCGAGGTCCGCAAGTTCTTGTCGGCAAACCAGGTCAACCGCGTGATCCTTCTGTCGGACGGCATCGCAAACGTCGGCCCCAGCTCGCCGGAGGCGCTGGGGGCGCTGGGGGCCTCGCTCATCAAGGAGGGGATTTCGGTGACCACCATCGGCCTCGGTTTGGGCTACAACGAGGACCTCATGCAGACGCTCGCGAGAAGGAGCGACGGCAACCACGCGTTTGTCGAAAACGCCGCCGACCTCGCGCGGATCTTCGGCTACGAGTTCGGCGACATTCTCTCGGTCGTCGCGCGCGACGTCGAGGTCAAGATTGCGTGCCCCGCCGGCGTCCGGCCGATACGGGTCCTTGGCCGCGATGCCGATATTGTCGGGCAGGTCGTGACCACACGCCTAAACCAGATATACGGAAAGCAGGAGAAGTTCGTGCTCGTCGAGGTCGAGGTGCCGCCGACCGCAGCCGGCAGGAGCCTCCCGCTGGCGAGTGTTTCGGTGCAGTACAACGACCCATTCTCGAAGGCCCAGGAGCGCAACGATACGAGCATCACCGGCCGCTTCTCGGGATCTGCGGGCGAAGTCGAAAAGGGGTTGAACCGCGACGTGATGGTGTCGGTCGTTCAGCTCGTCGCCAACGAACGCAACAAAGAGGCGGTGACGCTTCGCGACCAGGGGAAACTCCACGAGGCGCGCAGGGCGCTTGAGGCCAACATCGACTACTTGAATGAGAACGCCGCGCGCTACAAGGCGGACTCGCTTAAGAAGCAGGGCAAGACCAACAAGGATGACGCCGACAACCTCGAGGGCGCCAAGTGGCAGAAACAGCGGAAAAACATGGTCCGCGAGCAGTACATGTTTGACGCACAGCAGAGCTGGTAGAATGACTCATGAATTCTCCGTGGCAGTGGGACTGCCACTGCGAAGAGTGAAAGCGCTGCTTCGCAGAGTGGCAGGGAGACGTTCGCATAGCGATCCCCCGGAACAATGAAACCTCGTCTCGCGATTGTTCTCGTGCTCATCGTCCTCGCGCCGCTTGCGGTCATCGGGTATCTGGGACTGCGGGCGGCGCGGGGTGAGCAGGCGGCCATCGAATCGGCGTTTCGCCAGTTGCTTGCGGGAAGGCTCGCGGATGTGGACGCCGTCATCCAGGGCGTGCTTTCGGGCCGCTCGCGCGAGCTTGCCGCGCTGGCGGGGAGTACCCCGGCCGCGCCCGGGGCCCTGCGCGCCCTCGTCAAGGGCAATCCCCTGGTGAGGCACGCGTTCGCCATCCGCGCGGATGGCACGCTTGTTTACCCGTCCCCGCGGGGGGATCTCAGCCGGGCCGAGCGAGACTTCCTTTCGCGCACCCAGCCGCTGTGGGACGACTGGCGGCAGATGTTCAGGCCCGCTCTGGAGGGCGACGGCGCGGCACCCGCTCTGAGCGGCCCGCTCAAGCGCGGGGCGGCCAAGGCGGCCGAAGCGGCGCCCGGGCCGGCAGAGGGCTGGTACCGCTACCTCTTTGGGAGCGGGCTTCACCTGATCTTCTGGCGCCGCGTCGAAGAAAACACCGTCGTCGGCTTCGAGATCGAACGCTTCAGGCTGGTCTCGGACATCATGGAACAACTCCCCGCCCGCGGGCCTTCGGACGGCGGCGCACCGGGCGGCCGGATCGTCCTTCTGGACGCCACGGGGGACGTGCTCCACCAGTGGGGGTCGTACGCGCCCGAGCCGGGGACCCGGCCGATGGCGAGCGCCGCGCTCGGCCCGCCGCTCGAGGCCTGGCGTCTTGAGCTCTTTGCGCCGCGGTCCTCCATGAAAGGCGCCGCCGCCGCGGGCGTGCCGTTCGCCCTGCTGGCGTCGCTTGTCGCGGCGGGCCTCGTGCTCGGCGGCCTCGCGTTCTACCTCTACCGCGAGAGCGGCCGCGAGATCCGCGAGGCGCGCGAGCGCGTGTCGTTCGTAAACCAGGTCTCGCACGAGCTCAAGACACCGCTTACCAACATACGGATGTACGCCGAACTGCTCGACGAGAGCGTGCCCGAAGACGACGAAAAGGCGCGGCGTCACGTTTCAATCCTTGTGGCCGAGAGCCAGAGGCTGAGCCGCCTCATAGAAAATGTCCTTGCATTCGCGCGCCACCAGCGCGGGACGCTCGGGCTCCGAAAGAAGCCCGACAGCCCCGACCGCGTGATTCGGTCGGTGGTCCAGAGTTTTGCCCCGGCGTTCGTTTCGAAGGGGATCGCGATCGAGCACCAGCCCGGCGCGCCCGGGCCGGTCCTGTTCGACCCCGACGCGCTCGAGCAGATCCTCGGCAACCTCGTGGGCAACGTCGAAAAATACGCCGCCGCCGGAGGCTACTGCGGGATCGTGAGCCGCACGGAGCCGGGGCGGACGAAGATCACCGTAACCGATCGCGGGCCGGGGATTCCGCTGGACAAGGCCGAGGCGGTCTTTGCGCCGTTTTTCCGATTGAGCACAAAGACCACCGACGGCGTCGCCGGGACCGGGATAGGTCTTGGGATCGCCCGCGAGCTTGCGAGACTGCACGGGGGCGACCTTTTGATCCTGCAAAGCGGGCCCGGAGCCGTTTTTGAGATCTCGCTCCCCACACTGGAGGGACCCGATGAAGGTGCTGATAGCAGAGGATGACGGAAATACGCGCGAAGGCCTTGCGGAAATCCTCGGCGGTGAGGGCTACCGCGTGGTCTGCGCCTCCGACGGACAAGCGGCGCTCGACCTCTTCAAGCGCGAGAAACCCGACTTCGTGTGCCTCGACATCATGATGCCCAGGGTCTCGGGCTTTGACGTCTGCAAGGAGATGCGCAAGCAGGACGAGCGCGTGCCCATCGTGTTCATAAGCGCCAAGTCCGAGGAGCTCGACAAGGTCTTGGGGCTCGAGCTCGGTGCCGACGACTTCATAGTAAAACCCTTCGGCGTCAAGGAAGTCGTCGCGCGGATCAGGGCGGTCACAAGGCGATGCCTTGCAAGAAAACCCCAAGCCGGAGGCTCCGCGCCGTTCCGTCTTTCCGACGTCGAGGTCATGCCCGCCGAGCTTCGGGCCCGCCGCGGAAAAGAGTCGTTCGATTTGAGCCTTCGCGAGGTGAAGCTCCTCAAGCTTTTCGCCGACAATCCCGGGCGTGTGCTCGACAGGAACCGGATCTTCGACGAAGTGTGGGGCCTGGATTTTCTGCCCAACAGCCGCACCCTGGACCAGCACATCTCAAAACTCCGAAAACGCCTCGAGCGCGACCCCAA
>JACRCP010000404.1 GCA_016218965.1 Deltaproteobacteria bacterium
ACCGGACGAGAAGCAAGGACAGGGGCCGCTCAACCTGGGGCGCGCGTACCACACGGCGACGCTCGTCAACTTCGGCAGCGCCGATCCGCCCGACTGGAAGGTCATCATCGTCGGCGGGCTGGGGATCATCGGCGGAGTCGAGCAGTCGCTCGCCGTGGTCGAGGTCTACGACGTGGATGACAAGGCGATTGGGGAGCCTGTGAGCCCCATCAGGGGTCGCGCGTACCACACCGCCACCCAGATCGCCAACGGCGACGTCGTCTTCATCGGCGGGATCACGCGCCAGTCCGACGCCGGCGGGCTCGTCACCAACGAGTACCGCAACGACGCCGAGTACTTCGAGGCCTCGACCGGGGCGTTCAAGGCGATCTCGGGAACCATGTCGGCCCAACGATCCCAGCACACGGCCTCGTACATCGTCTTCACCCAGAACGCCGATTCGGGCGCCGCCCAGATCGAGAAGATAATGGTGGCGGGTGGGAGGGGCGAAAAGAACATCCACGGCTCGGTCGAGTTCTACGACCACAACGCCCAGAAGTTCATGAAGATCACCGACGGCTCCGGGAAGGACGTACTCATGACCTCGCCGCGCTACGGCCACGTCGCCGAGAGGGTCGTGGTCTCGTCCACGCCTGACGGGAGCGACCCCTCAATCGTGCGCAAGACCCTGCGCGTCGTGATGGCGGGAGGGCTTCGGTGCATCGACAAGTGCACCGGATCGACCGATTGCTGCGGCGACAAGGACGGGTTCGACTCCCTCGACGCGAGCATCACCAACTCCGTCGAGGTCTTCAATCCTCATCTCTCCCCCGCGGGGAATTTCACCGCGTCGTCGACCATGTCCGTGGGCCGCGCGCTGATGATCATCTCGGAGCTCCCCGAGCGGAAACTCCTGATTGCCGGGGGCAGAAGCTCGGGCGGAAAACCGCTTGCCGAGGCGGAGGTCCTCGCGTTCGACGAAAAGGGCATTCTCGCCAAACCCGCCAACACGGACAACAAGATGGCCGACCCCCGGTACTCGCACACGGCGACGGTCCTCATGTCGGGGATGGTCCTCCTGGTCGGCGGCCACGGCACCTCGGGCACCCTGGTCTCGACCGAGTTCTTCAGCCCCCAGTTCGCGCCGGTGGTGTCGGAGTAACCTGGGATGGCAGGTTGCGGGGAGGGAGCCGTGAGCGGATCTTCACAGTCTCGGGATTGCACGGCGTCGCGCCATTGTGCAGTGCCAACCGACTTGCGGTACGCTGATTTCCCGCTGAGATTCCGGAGATCCCCTCGAAAGGCAACTGCCGCGTCTCTTCTCGCGTTGGTTGTTCTGTTTGCCCTTCCCGCCGACGCACAGAAAAAGACCAGAACACCGACGCTCATCGTTTTCAATATCGTTTCCGAAAAAGGGATGGAGCCCGGGCTTGCCAATCTCATGACAGAGGTGATTATCGACAACGTTGCCAAACTCAACCGATATCAAGTCATCGGCCAGAAGGACATCGAGAAGATGGTTTTCTGGGAGCAGAACAAACAACTCCAAGGCTGCAACGACACCAGTTGCCTCGTGCAAATCGCGGGGGCGATGGGTGCCGAATACTACGTCGAGGGCTCGGTCGGTGCCGTCGGAAGTCAGTTCGTGCTGACGTTGAAATGGATCGATGCGCGGGAAATTTCGGTTTTGAGGCGAACCACGAAGATCATCGAGAAAAACGAAGACGTGCTGATGAGGACTGTCGTCCCGATAGTCGACGAACTGTTTGTTGGCGAACATGTCGTGTCTCAAGGAAAATCGCCCGGTTCGGCGCCGGCATCGACCGCTCCGCCGTTCGCCCCGGCCCAACCTGTGGCGCGGTCGCAGGCATCGCCGCCCGAACCCCGACGCGCCGAGTCGACACAAGTAGTTGCCTCGCCTGTCGTGCCAAGACGGGTTCCGGAGAGGTCCGCTCCTCGACCGGCGGAGCAAATATCTCCCCAAAAGCCGGCGGAACAGGCAGTGATCCGGACAGAACTCTCTAAACCCGTCGATACGGAACCCGCCGTCGCTGCCGGCGAAGGGTCGCCTTCCTGGTACAAGACGTGGTGGTTCTGGACGGCGCTTGGGGCTGTGGCGGTGGGCGCGGGTGTAGGCACGTATTTCCTCGTTGCCGGTGACTCCCCCGATCATGTGAGCGTCAAAACCAACTGGCAACAGTAGAAACGGGGTGAGTCGTGCGCACACTGACACGTATCATCGCGGCGGCGGCCATGGGCTTCATTGCCTTGAGCGGTTGCGACAGTTGCGGTGGAAGCAGCGACGAAAACGCCGTTGACATGACCGTGAATCTCATCACTCCGTGCAATCAGAACAATACCTTTGAAGGCGCAAACTACATGAGAATAACGGTCACCGGTGAAGATATCCCGTCTCCGTTGGTCAAGGATTTTGAGTTTTCCACCGGCGAGGCGGAACTCCCCGAAATCCCCTTCTCGAAGTCAGTTCAACTCATCTACGAAGCATTCACCGAGGACATTTCAACTGCGTCGCTCGTCGCGCGCGGCGTGTCCGAACCGTTCGATCTGGACGAAAACACGGCTGACTTGACGGTCAACGTGCTCATGAGCCGCATCAATGCGTTTGCAAAGACGACCTCGCTTTCGGACGGCTCGTGCTCCGAGATGGGAAACGCGCGGGAGGGGCACGCGGCCACCCTGCTTCCGGACGGCAAGGTCCTGATCTCGGGCGGCGTCAAAATCGAGCAGAACACCCCCTTCTACTCCGAGATGCTCACGCTCTACGACCCTGCGACCGGGACGTTCGAGGAGATCCCCAAACCGGACGAGAAGCAAGGACAGGGGCCGCTCAACCTGGGGCGCGCGTACCACACGGCGACGCTCGTCAACTTCGGCAGCGCCGATCCGCCCGACTGGAAGGTCATCATCGTC
>JACRCP010000054.1 GCA_016218965.1 Deltaproteobacteria bacterium
TCCCGCGCTCGGTCATCGAAAGGTGGCTGCTCGCCCGCGTCGAGGTTCCCGACGACAGGCTCGACCCGCCGGATGACGACCTTGGCAAATCCCAAGCTGTGGGGAGGGCCACGTGAAGCGCAACCTGATCGCGGACGCCGTAGTCCACATCGCCGAGGCCGACGCCAAGATTGGTGAGACGATCCGCGTGCTCGACGCCCTGAACATGGTCGGCAGGTGCGACGACGTGGGCCTGTTCGCAGGTAAGCTCGCCACGCTGGTTGAGGCGCGGCAGGCTCTCGCGGGCGACCTGACCCGCATCTGGCGTCGCTGGGCGACAAAGACGAAGCGGAGGAAGGTCCCGCCGTCCCAGCGCCCCCCGTCGCGGGCAGCACGCGGCAGAGGGGGACGATGAAGAATGCCGACAACGCGCGGGAGGCCCAACGCGAATTGACCGAACTGGGCGGCGAGGTCACAAGGCACCTCGAAGAGACTGACGCTCGTATCCATGACACGATTCGCTTGCTCCGTGGCCTCGCAGCGGCGCGGCGCTACCAAGAGATGTCCCGCGTGACCCATGCGCTCGAATCCGCGCTCGATGTGCGGCAGAAACTGTCCGGCCAACTGAGGTACTTGCGGCGTTTGCGAGACAGGATGGACGGGTGGAGTAGAGCGTCGCCACTCCGCCCGCCGCGTCGGGCGTTACGCCCTTGAGCGGCGCGGCGCTATGCCTGCGGTGCGGCCCCCTACGCGCGGGCATGAGGTCGGGCCAGGCATCGCAAAAAGGTGATTCGCACAAACCGCAACGGTGTTCCAGTCGGACCGCAAATGGCTTCCGAAATGGGGGTCGGCTTTTTCGAGCCTCGAAAATACACAACGCGCCGAGCGGGGGAGGGCGTGGTCTGCGATCTCTGCCTGTGAAGCGATCCCCGAGTTGATCCCCGAGTGAGGGGTTACTTTCTGTGACGGTCCGTGACCCCTCGTTACGGTAACGCTTTGAAACTACTGAATCTCCCCTCGAAGAAAAACCCTGTGGGTGGTTTGGGAAGCTGTCACTCTACCAACTGAGTTAATCCCGCAAAACCAGTGTTTCTATACACTTGCGACGCCGCCTCTGTCAAGACGAACCTCGATCCCCGCACGTGATTCCCACATTCTTCTTCGGTTCCTGCGCGTTCGGCCCGCCGACCGACCAATTGGGGGTGTCGGGTATTTATTCAATTGATAGGCGGTGCGCATCTCTGGTAACGTACGCCCCGATGAAACCGGGAACCCTCGCGTGGATGGCGGCCGCGACTTCGCTCCTCGCGGTGCCGCCGGCGCTTGCGGCGGAGTGGGAGTGGAACGCGTCGCTCTCGAACCGGGGCGAGTTCAAGAAGAACTTCCTCGACACCTCCGACCAGATGCGCCTGAAGTTCGACCAGGAAGGGAAGGGCTACTACTTCTATGCGGTCGGCGGCGTGGAAGGCGATTTTGATTCGTGGTCGTTCACGCTGACCCTCGACTCGGGGATCATCAGGGTCCCCGCCCTGTACCGGCAGGTTCCCGAGGAGACCCAGGTGACCTCCAACGGGAATGCGGTTGCCGACGAGGCCCGCGAGACGGGCTTTGTTCGCGAGCTCTACATCGACGCCGACCTGGCGCCAGGCGGGGCGCTCACGCTCGCGGCCGGCAAGTACAACGCGTCGGTCGGGCGGGACTTCATCTACAACGACTACACTTTTGGGGCGCGCGCGGAGATCGATCTCCTGGCCGAACAGAAGGTCCCGTTCCGCGCCTCGCTCGAGGCGGTGGTGTCCGACGGCACCTTCACCGCCGCCGGCAAGCGATCACCTTTGTTGTCGGCCGAGGCCGCCTACAAGTTCGGCAAGGGCGAAGAGGCGGGCGTGCTGTTCGCGTATTTTCACGACGGGGACGACTACATCGGCGAGGTAGTCAAGCCTTTCGTATCGGAGTATCTTCAATACGGGCTTGTGAGCGCCGCGAAGCACGGCAAACAGTCCGGGAAGGTGAATCCAAACCTGTTGAAGCTCCTGGGCGCAATCGAGAACCAGTGCGGCGGGGATCTCGACACGTGTCTTCGGGTCGAGAACACGGGCGAACTGTTCTGGACCGGGGTGTTTGCCAACAAGATCTTCCGTCGGTTCACTCTCGAGGGCACGGCGATTCTCAACTTCGGGTCGGCGAACCTCGATCCCATCCTGACGATGGGCGTCGAGGATGTCCACATCTACGAGAAACAGGCGGCCGCCAAAAAGGTCAGGCAGGGCGCATCGACGACGTCCACAAGCCCGTCGGACAAAGAGATACTGTCATACATGGCCGACGTGGACGTCTCGTTCGAATTCGTCACGGGGTATTCGCTCAACGCGTTCTTCCTGTACCTCTCGGGCGACAACAACTTCGAGAAGGTTTCGAACAACCAGATGAGCGCGTTCATCTCGGTCCTTCCTTACATCACCAAGACCAACATCTTTTTCTCCGGCGGCATGAACGAGTCCGCCTCGGCGCGCGCATTGTCGACCTCGGGCGTGAACGCACACGGGGTCATCGCCCCCGGGATCGGCGTGACCGCCGAACCGGTCGGGGACGTCCTCGATCTCAAGCTCGGGTGGGCGATGCTCTTTGCGGACAAGATCAACTCGACGTATGCCTCCTCCAAGGCGTACGGGTGGGAGTTGAACTTCGAGGCCGACTGGGCAGCGACGTCGTGGCTGGACGTCATGCTGCAGGCCGATTTCTTCAAGACGGGCGCATTTTTCAACCACCCCGAGGACTACGACCCCTACGGCGGCGCGCCGACGGTGGACGAGCCCGATCCGTGGCGGGTGCTTCTCGGTGTGGACGTGCACTATGATAGCGAGAAGTGAGAAGTGGAAAGTGGAGGTGGACGCATGAGGAACGGAGTTTTTGCGGCTGTGCTCGCACTGGCTGTCCCGCTCGCGGCGCAGGCCTCGCCGTCCGACTGGGAAGGGCAGGTGAGGTCCGTCGCGGGGAAGGTGCAGGCCAAGGCGTTCGGTGCGCAATGGCACGACGCCGCGCCGGGCGAAAACCTGCTGGCCGGGGATCGGCTCAAGACCGGATCCGACGGCGCCGCGATTGTGGCGCTGCCGGACGGGAGCGAGATCAAGGTGTCGTCGGGGACGCTTTTCGAATTCAACGACAGCCGCCACGGCGAGGATTCGGCCGGTTCGGTCGCGCTCTTTTTGGGAAAACTGTGGGCCCGGGTCCAGAAAGCGGCCGGCACGCGGGCCTGTTTCGTCGTGAGCACGCCAACAGCGGTCGCCGGTGTGCGCGGCACCGAGCTCGAGGTGGGTGTGGCCGACGACGGCGCGACTCTCGTGTCGGTGGCGGCGGGCGCCGTGGCGCTTTCGGCGGAGGGCGGCGAAATCGAGGTCAAGGCGGGCGAACACGCCGAGGCCGGGCATGGTGAAAAGCCCCGCCCGCCGGTCAAAGGCGCGATGAAGTTCGAGGCGTGGGCCGACTTGCGGCGCAAGGCTCTCCTGGCCGACCCGCGTGGCGTCATGAGGGCGCTCATGGCGAAGATCAAAAAGGAGGAACAGGACCTCGAGGCGGCGCTTGAGCGGTTCAAGGTACTCGAGAAGGAAACGGCCCTTCTCGTGGACAAGGCGCGGCTCGCGCGCAGCGGGAAACAGAAGGACGCGTACAGGGAGATCGCTTCGGAGGTCGAAAAGGGCTTCGCCGGGTTGAAAAAGGCGGCCGCCGCCATCGAGACGGCGCGCAACCGCCTCACGATGAACGCCACCATCATGCGCCACGCCTACAAGGCCGTGTCGGCAAACAAGGACCTGCCCGCCGAGGCCCGGGCCGAGTTGAAGTCGCTCATCACAGATCTCAAGAATGAGCGCGTGAGGCTCCAGAAACTCCGCGCCGAGTTCAAGGTCGAGTTCCGCCAGAAGATCGGCGAGGTGCACAGGGCCTACCGCGAGTTCAAGGAGCAAAAACAGGTCAAGGAAAAGGTGAAATCAAAGCGGAAGGCGAGGAAGGACAGGGAATAGAAACACAGGGGGATTCAGGATTTTGGAGAAAAACAACGTGAAAAAGGCGGATGTCGGCGCGGCATTGCGATACAAGGTCGTCGAGTCGAGCGAGGTGACCGACGAGGCGATCGAGCGGATACTGAACGACTGGACCGTGCAGGGCTGGGCCTTTGAGGGCATGCAGTTCGCGATGCGCGAGTCGTCCAAGCGCCCCGCGATGGTCTTCGTCCTTTTCACCCGCCGCGATTGAACGGTGAACGGAGGAGGCATGGTCGGTCTGTCGACGCTCGCGGCGCTCGGCGTCATCATGCTGACGGTCCTGCTGCTCCCGTTCTTCGTCCGCAGGATCGAGGAGAACCTCGAACCGTTCCTGTTCGTCGGGGGCGTCGGCGCCGCGCTGGTCTCGGGTGTGCTCGACCGGCACCTGATCGCCGAATCCCTTTACGAGCCCGTCAAGATCACCGCCGCCGTGCTGGCGGCGGGCGCGGTGTTCAAGCTCACCAGGCGGCGCATCAGGAGCGGAATCCGCGCGGTCGTCGACCGTCTTCACTTCGGGCTCTTCATGTTTCTGGTCGTTGTGCTGCTGGGCCTGCTTTCGAGCGTCATCACGGCGATCATCGCGTCGCTCGTGCTGGTCGAGATCATCGCCGGCCTGAGGATGGACCGCAAACATGAGGTGTTCTACGTCGTCGTGGCGTGCTTCTCGATCGGACTGGGTGCCGCCCTGTCGCGGATCGGCGAACCGCTCACGACCATCCTGCTCGCCAAACTCAAGACGCTTCCGGATGTGAATGACCTCTATCCCCTGAGGCTTCTGGGGTGGTACGTCATCCCCGGCGTCTTCGCCCTGGGTCTTGTCGCCGCCGTGTGCAAGGGACGGCCGGACCCGGATTCGCTTGACGCCCCCGATGATGGGGAAGGTTGGAGGCAGGTGGCATTGCGTTCGATCAAGGTGTACATCTTCGTGATGGCGCTTGTGTTCCTGGGCGCCGGGTTCAAGCCGGTGATCGATGCGTACCTCGTCAGCGTGCCCGCGCCGGCCCTTTTCTGGATAAATATGATCTCGGCCATCCTCGACAACGCGACGCTCACGGCGGCCGAGGTGAGCCCCGCGATGAACCGCGAGCAGATCCGGGATGTCGTTATGGGGCTGTGCGTATCGGGCGGCATGCTCATCCCCGGGAACATCCCCAACATCGTGAGCGCAAGCAAGCTCCGGATCAAGAGCGGCGAGTGGGCGAGGGTCGGCGTTCCGCTGGGGCTGATCCTGATGGTGGTGTACTTCGTGATACTGCTGCTCACGTAGCAAGGAGGGCGAGATGCCGGTGTCGAAGAAGGTCGGCGAAGCCATGACGCGGTCGTCGTGGATTCGCAGGATGTTCGAGGAGGGCGAGACGCTGCGCGCCGACGGCAAAGGTACGGTCTGCGACTTCTCGCTCGGAAACCCGTGCCTGGAGCCGCCCGGGGAGTTCACGAAGAGGCTGGCGGAGCTGGTTCTGTCGCCGCCGCCGGGCGTCCACCGGTACATGGCGAACATCGGCCACGAGAGCACCAGGCGGGCGGTCGCCGCGTACGTGCGCGACGAATTCAAGGTTGCCGTAACGCACGATCACGTCGTCATGACAGTCGGGGCCGGCGGCGGCTGCAACGTGGCGCTCAAGGCCGTCCTCGACCCGGGCGACGAGGTCATCGTGCTCACGCCGTTTTTCGTCGAGTACGCGTTCTACATCGACAACCACGGCGGGACCATGGTGCGCGTCCCGGCGGGCGACGACTTCGGCATCGACCACGAGGCGATCGCGCGCGCCATCACGGCGCGCACGAAGGCGATGATCATCAACTCGCCCAACAACCCGACCGGCGCCGTGTATTCGCGCGAGTCGCTTGGTCGGCTCGCCGCCCTCCTGCGCGAAAAGGGCGTCGAGATGGGAAGGACCATCTATCTCATCTCGGACGAGCCGTATCGCAAGATATTCTACGACACGCAGCACTGTCCTGGGGCGCTGGACGTGTACGAGCACTCGATCATGATAACGTCGCACTCCAAGGACCTGGGTCTTGCGGGGGAGAGGATCGGCTGGATCGTGGTCCATCCCGAGGCCGACGACGCCGAGAGCATTCACGGCGCCACGGCGTTTCTCAACCGGACACTCGGTTTCGTCAACGCGCCTTCGCTCATGCAGAAGGCGGTAGAGACGTGCCTCAAGGCGTCGGTGGACATCGAGTGGTACCGGCGCAAGCGCGACCTCCTGTACGAACGGCTCACCGCCTTTGGGTACGAGCTTGTCAAACCGGGAGGGGCGTTCTACGTCTTCCCGAAGGCGCCCGGCGGCGATGACGTGGCGTTCTGCCAACTCATGTTGAAGCGCCACCGGGTCCTCGTGGTCCCGGGCTCGGGGTTCGGGGCGCCGGGTTTCTTCAGGCTTTCATACTGCGTGGAAGACAGCGTCGTCGAGGCAGCATTGCCGGCGTTCGAACAGGCGATCAAAGAATTCAAGTAGCCGGTTGCCAGTCGCCAGTGGCCAGTCGACGACCAAAGCCGGCGTGCTTGGGTGCTGACTGCCGGCAACTGGCAACTGGCTGCTGGTTACTTCTTTGACGGCTGCAGCGGCCTGAGTTTCTTCTGGGGCTTGGCGGGGGCGGCTTTTTCCGTCGCCTTGAAGGCGGCCTTCGCTTTGTCCTTTTGCCCGGTGCGTTCGAAAAACTGCGCGAGGCGGTGCTGGTGATATGTGTTTTCGGGATGGAGGTCGATGACGGCCTGGATCTGTTCCTCGGCGTCGTCGAGCACCCCGAGGGCCTCGCAGAGCTCGGCCAGCATCAGGCGTGCGGACGTGTTTTTCGGGTCGAGATCGACCACCGCCTGAAGATGGGCGCGGGCCTCCAGGTGTTTGCCCGATTTCCTGAGCAGCCTTCCCAGAGCGAAGTGCGGGTCCTTGTACGACGGCTTGAGCGTCACGCTGCGGGCGTACGCGGCCTCGGCACCCGCCGGGTCTTCCTGCCGCTCGAGCGCAACCCCCGTGTAGTGCTGCGTGCGGGGGTTTTCGGAATCGAGAGTTGCCGCGGTTTTCAGGTGCTCGATCGCCGTCTTGGGGTCGCAGTTGAGCTCGATGCAGTTGATGGCGTATTCGAGACGCGGGAGGGACCACTGGGGCATCAGGAAGATGGCTTTCTCGAAGCGCGGCGCGGCGGCCTTGCGGTCGCCCTTGGCGACGGCTGCCATCGCCGCGGTGAACTCCTCCAGCGACTCGGCCGCCGCGTTCTTCGGCGGGGGTGTCTGCGCACACGCCGCACTCGCGGCACAAGCCGTGAACGCTGCGGCGAGGAGGAAGGTCAGTGTTCGCATGCGCTGATTGTACACTCACCGACCGTGATAGACCCACAGGCGCATCAAGTCAACCGGAATCTTGTGACTTTTTTGTCAGGACCTCGCTTCCCGGTCTCCCGTCGCCGGTCCCCGGTCACAGTGAGTCAACGGTCGCGCAACCGCAGCCGCCAGCGCCGGCGTCCGAAGGCGATTCAGACGTGTCGGACACATCGGACGTGTCGGACGCGTCTGACTGGTCGAACCCGGCGTCGGCCTCCGAGGCGCCATCAGCGGCGGGTTCAGACGTGTCGGACACGTCGGACACGTCGGACGGATGCGACGAATCGGGTCCCGCGTCGGACCCGGACTCGTACGCTCCCCTGTCCACCCCCGTCCCCGACGGTCTCGCGTTCCCCTCGATGTCCTCTGCGGGGACAAGACCGCCAAGCGCCCCCACGGAGAGGCCGCTTTCGAGCGCGGGGCTTCCATCATCGAGATGGCCGTCGAACGAGGCGAGGGCGTCGCCGGCGAACTTCGGGTCTTCGCAGAGGTCGTGCGGTCCTGCCGGGCACTCGCCGGGTTTCACGCCGGTGACGACGTTGTAGTCGACGCGTCCCGTGGTGAATCCGGCCGGATCCCAGAACAGCCCCACGTCCTCGCCCGGCGTCATGAAATCGCCGTACCCCTTGAGGACGCTGTTCTGCACGAGCACCTGCTCGCTCCCGTCGCAGTCGGGGTTCGACTCGTCGCAGGTCACCTCGACCAGAACGTCCCCCTCTCCGACGATCGTCGCGTTGACGACCGACGAGCTGTTGCCTCTGTGCAGGCTCAGCGCCAGGGCGTTCCCGCCGGCGCGGCAGTGGTCGCCGCCGAACTCCTGCGCAAACGGTTTCTCCGAGAAGAAACCGCAGTTTCCCGCGAGCGCCACGTTCACGAGCACTGCGCTCCCGCCGATCTTCATCTGGTTTCCCGCGTTTCCGTACGAGAGCGACCGCCGCACCGTGGCGTTCCCCCCGCGTCCGCCGCGCCCGAGGTAGAGCAGGTCGAGCCCGTCGGAGGTGTTGTGCCTGAAGATCGAGTCCTCAATCACCCAGTCGCCGCCGGTCGCCGCGGTGCCGACGCCGTCGCCGTAGCCGCCCGCGCTCTGTGCCCAGCAGTGATCGGGCTGGCGGCCGGGGTACGTCTCGGCGCATCCGTTCCATTCGACGAGAAAGCGTCTGAACGTGAGCGTCCCGTTGTTCGAGTCTTCGCCCACGGCCAGATCCCCGTCCCAGCCCGACCAGCCGTTTCCGGCGATCCGGACGTCCTCGACAGTCCAGTCCGAAAGGCCGCCGGCGTTGATGCCTCCGCTTGCCAGACCGTGGATGTCGAGGTTCCTCAGGGTCACACTCGCCGAGTCCGAAGCGACGATTCCGCGCGATGCCCAGTCGCCAAACGGGTAGTCGTCGCGCTCGCACCGCACCGCCGCGTTCGAGTGGAACTCGACA
>JACRCP010000405.1 GCA_016218965.1 Deltaproteobacteria bacterium
AGACTGACGCGCGAGGTGCGAGCAGCGCGAGGCGCGACGAGGGCGCATACCTGGCAGGTATGTAACGGAGGAGCAACGACGCGATGCGACGCAGATCGTGCGGTCAGGCGACGGGAGCGGAACGGTCACAGTAGAGCTAGTCGCCCCGGCCTGTACTGGCTCGACCCTTTGGGCTACCTCGACTTTCTCTGTCTGATGGATCACGCGCGGCTCGTGCTTACCGACTCAGGGGGGATACAGGAGGAGACGACCGCTCTGGGTGTGCCCTGCCTCACCATCAGGGAGAACACCGAGCGCCCCGTGACCGTGACCGAGGGGACGAACACCCTGGTCGGCTCGGACCCGCGCCGACTGCTTGCCGAGGCCGGGGCGATCGTGGACGGCGGCGGCAAGAGAGGACGCGTGCCGGAGCTCTGGGACGGCCGGGCGGCGCGACGAATCGCAAACATCTTGAAGCGGGCGGCAACGCCGTGAAGCAGGTACTCGTCAAGGGCGGCCGCGTGGTCGTCGAAGAAGTCCCCGCGCCCGTGCTCGAGCCGGGCAGGGTCCTTGTGCGGGTGGCGAACTCAGCCATCTCGGTGGGGACCGAGATGGCGGGTGTCCGGGCGTCGGGGAAACCCTTGTTCAGGCGCGTCCTCGAGAAGCCCGAGCAGCTCAAGCGCGCCATAGACATGGCCGCGGCGAAGGGGATCGGGCCGACATGGGAGTTCGTCGCCGGCAAGCTGGGTCAAACGTCCCCCACGGGCTACAGCGCGGCCGGTACGGTCATCGGAGCGGGCGACGGGGTGGACGATCTGCGCCCGGGCGATCGCGTCGCGTGCGCGGGGGCGGGGCTTGCCAACCATGCCGAGTTCGTTTCGGTCCCCAGAAACCTCGCGGCGCCGCTCCCCGAAGGGCTGGATTTCGAGAGGGGTTGTACCGTGACGCTCGGCGCCATCGCCTTGCAGGGGGTCCGCCGCGCCATGCCGACCCTTGGCGAGACGTTCGTCGTCATAGGGCTTGGGATATTGGGCCAGCTCGCCGTGCAGCTCCTCCGGGCGAACGGGTGCCGCGTCATAGGCGCCGACATCGATCGCGCACGCATAGATCTCGCGACGCGCCTGGGCATGGACGCGGCGATTTGCCCCGACGAGGGCGCCGACATCGATCGGGTTGCGCGGCTCACCGACGGGATCGGGGCCGACGGCGTGATCGTCACGGCCTCGGCCCCGTCCGACGAGATCCTCGCGCACGCGTTTCGCATGTGCCGCAGAAAGGGCAGGGTCGTTTTGGTGGGCGACGTCGGGCTCCACTTGAGGCGCGAGGACATCTACGTCAAGGAACTCGATTTTCTCATCTCGACGTCCTACGGCCCCGGCCGGTACGACGCCGCCTACGAGGAAGAGGGCCTCGACTACCCGGTCGGCTACGTGCGCTGGACCGAAAACCGGAACATGGTCGAGTACCTCCGTCTGGCGGCGGCGGGCAAGGTGGACCTTGGCCCGCTCGTCTCGCGCGTCTGGCCCGTCGAGCGGGCCGATGAGGCATACGAGGCGCTGGCCGGCCGTGACAAGCCGCTGTTGGCCCTTCTGTCGTATGGGGGGGGCGCCGCCGAACCCGAGCGCGCGATCCCCAATCCCAAGGCCCGGCCGGCCCGGGCCGGACAGATCGGCGTGGCCGTCGTCGGGGCGGGCGCGTTTGCGCGGGAGATGCACCTGCCCAACATCAAGGCGCTCCGCGACCGCTTTTGGCTTAAGGCGGTTTCCGATGTCGCGGGACACGCGGCCGCGGCGGCCGCGGCGCAGTACGGGGCCGGGTACGCCACGACCGACTTCGACAGGGTGCTTGCCGATCGCGAGGTGGATGCGGTCGTCATCACGACCCGTCACCGGACGCACGCCGCCATGTCCCTGGCGGCGCTCCGGGCCGGCAAGCACGTTTTCGTGGAAAAACCGCTTGCCCTGTCGGCCGCGGAGCTTGCGACGATCACCGATTTCTACGCGGCGGCCCCGGCGGGGGAAACCCGGCCTGTGCTTTTGACGGGGTTCAACCGCCGGTTCTCGAAATACGCCCGGCGGATCCGGGATCTTAACGCCAACCGGACGAACCCGATGATACTCAACTATCGCATGAACGCCGGGTACGTGCCCCTTGCCCACTGGGTCCAGACCTCGGAGGGCGGTGGCCGCAATCTCGGAGAGGCGTGTCACATCTACGACCTGTTCACGTTTTTGACCGGGGCGCGGACGGTCGGGGTCAGCGCGAGCGCCATCGAACCCGGGACCGGCTGCTACGGCCGGACCGACAACTTCGTCGCCGTGGTGAGCCTTGACGACGGGTCGGTCGGCACGCTCACGTACACCGCGCTCGGCTCGAAGGACCACCCCAAGGAGCGGCTCGAGGTGTATTGCGACGGACTGGTCATTTCTCTGGACGACTACCGCGGGCTTTCGGTCGCCGGCGCGAGGCGCGGCGGCATCAAGGCCGAGCCGCAGGACAAGGGACACCGGGACGAGCTGATTGCCTTCGCCGACGGAATCGCGCGCGGCGAATGGCCGATCCCGCTGTGGCAGCAGGTCCAGGCGACCGAGATTGCGCTGGAGGTCGAGCGCCTCATCGCGGGCGTTGCGGGGGAGACGGCGGAGAATGGGTAGATTGTCCAAGGCGGGCCTCAAACGCGGCGTCAAGGCCATTGCCGCGGTCGCGCCGCCGCAGTGGCGGAAGAGCCCGCTCTACTGGAAGTGGCGCCTGTTTCTGGGCCGCGCCGAGAACTGGTCGCCTGCGAAAATCCGGGCCTGGCAGCTCAAGGCGCTTCAGGGCACGGTGCGGCACGCGTTCGAGAAGACCGAGGGCTACCGCGACCTCTACCGGAAGGCGGGCGTCGCACCCCGGGACATCCGGAGTCTTGACGACGTGCGCCGCCTGCCTTTTGTCACGAAACGCATGATCCAGGAGAACCTCGAGGCGTTCAGCGTCGCGAGGCTCGGCCGGCTGTACGTGACGACCGGCGGGTCCACGGGGATTCCGTTCGGGTTCTACACCACCCGCGGCGAGCTGGCCGCCGAGATGGCTTTCATGCACTCCGGCTGGTCGAGGCACGGGTTCCGGCTGGGGGACGCGTGCGCCGTGCTCCGCGGCGCCCACATCGGTTCGGAAACCGAGCCGATGTGCTACGACCGCTACGCCCGCGAGCTGAACCTGTCGTCCTACTTTCTCGACGCCAGGCGGCTGCCGCTGTACCTCGCCGGGATTCGTGAGCGGCGCATACGTGTCATGCAGGCGTACCCGTCGGCGTTCAACATATTCTCGGACCTTGTGATCGACGCGGGGCTTGCCGGGGAGGTGGCGCTGGACTTGGTGCTGCTGGGTTCCGAGAACACCTATGACTGGCAGCTCGCCAAGTTCAAAAAGGCCTTTCCCGCGACGCGCTTCTGTTCGTGGTACGGGCAAGCCGAGCGCGTCATTCTGGCGCCGTGGTGCCGGTCCGAGAGGAAGTACCACGTCTGGCCGTTCTACGGACTGACCGAGGTGCTGGGGCCGGGCGACGCCGAGGTCCCCGAGGGCGGGGAAGGCGAGCTTGTGGGCACGGGGTTTCACACGGGGGTCACCCCGCTCATCCGTTATCGGACCATGGACATCGCCGTGAAGGGGGCCGCGCGCTGCGCGGCATGTGGAAGGCAGTTCCAGCTTCTCGACCGGATCGAGGGCCGCGCCCACGAGTTCATCGTCACCCGGACGGGGCGCCATATCTCGATGACGGCGATCAACATGCACGACCGCATCTTCGACGGCCTCTCGGAATTCCAGTTCGTCCAGGAGCGGGCGGGGGCCGTCGTATTCCGGTTCGTGCCAAAGAGGGAGATCGCCGCCGCCGCCATCGACGCGATCCGAAGGGGCCTGATGCGCAAACTGGGTTCCGACGTGGACCTCACCATGACGGCCGTCGCGGAGATCGGGCGCACCCCGTCGGGCAAACGGCGTTTCCTCGACCAGAGGCTGCCGGTCAAGTACGGAGACATCTAGCTGCCATGGAACGCGTGTCGGCCGGCATCACCGTCCCGTCGTACAACGCCGAACCCCCGTTTGACCCCGGCGATGCGTTCCCCGAGACGCCCTTCCGCGGCCGCGCTTCGGCGCCCAACCGCCCATATCGCCTGCTGCGCCGCCTGTTTCTGGACCTTGCGCTCGACGCGGCGGCAGCCGGGACCCGGGAATGGAACCCGCTCAAGGCGGTCATCTCGCCCGGCCAGACGGTGGTGCTAAAACCGAACTTCGTTCTGAGTTTCAACGCGTCGGGCGGCGATCTGTTCGCGGTGGTCACGCACCCGTCCATCATCCGTGCGCTCGTAGACTTCGCATACCTGGCGCTCCGGGGGGAGGGACGGATCATCATCGCCGACGCGCCCCAGATGGACTGCGACTGGGGCGAGCTCATGGCGGCCCAGCGTCTCGACGCCATACAGGATCTGTACCGGTCGCGCCTCAAGTTCGACGTCGAGGTGTGCGACCTCCGGACGTTTGCCGTCGTGGACCGCAGTCGGCCGCCATATTCCGCGAACCGCCGCTCGCTTCCGGGCGATCCGGCCGGGAGCGTCACGGTAGACCTTGGGCGGGCCAGCGCGTTCCACGGCCTCCCGAGCGAAAACTACTACGGCGCCGACTACGACCGGGCCGAGACGATCCGCCATCACCAAGGCGAACGCCACGAGTACCAGGTTTCAAAGACCGTCCTGGCGGCCGACGCCATCATCTCGGTCCCCAAGATGAAGGTGCACAAGAAGGTCGGCGTGACGCTCAATCTCAAGGGGTTGGTAGGCATCAACACCAACAAGAACTGCCTCGTGCACTACCGGCTGGGTACTCCGTCGCGGGGGGGGGACCAGCTCCCGGACGGGCAGGCCGGGGCCGACATGGCCGTCGTGAGGGCGCAGAGATGGCTCTACGACCACGCGCTGGCGAGGCGGACCGGACTGGGCGACGCGGCGTACCGGTCCGCCGCATGGGCCTACCGCAGCTTCATCAAGCCCTTCCGGCCGCTGTCGCGCTCCACGGCCGTACAGGACGCGGGCAACTGGCACGGCAACGATTCGGCCTGGCGCATGACCGCCGATCTCTTGAAGATCGTCACGTTCTGCTCGCCCGACGGCACGCTCAAGGATTCTCCGCAGCGCAAGACGTTTTGCGTCGTGGACGGGATTGTCGGCGGCGAGAAAAACGGGCCGCTGGAGCCCGACGCGAAGCGGTGCGGCTGCCTTGTCGCCGGGTCAAACCCGCCGGCGGTTGACATGGTCGCGGCGCGCCTGATGGGGTTCGACGTCCGCAGGCTCAAGCAGTTCGAGGTCATTTCGGACCCGCGATGGGACTTCGGACTCCGTTCCCCGTCGGAGATCGAGGTCGTCGTCGACGGTGAAACCGTCGCGGGGGATCGGTTCTTCGACGCGCAGCGGACCGATCCGATCTTCGGCTTCCGGCCGCACCCGGGTTGGACGGGGCATGTCGAGGTGGACGCTGCAGGGCGGCCTGCGAAGGGCGGTGACTGAGATGGGCCAAGGGGTTTCGGGCGGGGCGCTGGATGCCCTCTTCCGCGAGGTAGACCTGGCGATAGCGCCGCTCGTCGATTCGATAGACGTCGGCGAAATAGGCGCGCACAACCGCGGGTATCTTGCGTACGGGACCGACAAGTTTCGGAACTTCGTTGCGGTCGAAAAGGCGCGGTACCGGAAGGCCGTCGAAATCGTCACCAGCCGGCGGACCTCGGGGACGGTGTGCGACCTGGGGTGTTTCATCCCGTACCTTCCGATTGCGCTCGCCCGGCTCGGGTACAAGGTCGGGATTGTGGACAAATACGCCCTGTATGGCGATCGGATGCGCGCCCGGATCGCAGAAACCGCCGCCGGGCACGGAATTGAGGTCTTTGACCTGGACATCGTAAACGACGACATGGCGCCGCTCGGGAAGAACGACGTGGTGCTCCTGATGGCGGTGGTCGAACACTTGAGCGGAACGCCGCGGATGCTGATGGAGAAGGTGCGGGGCATCATGGCGGCCGACGGCCTTCTGGTGTTCGAGGTCCCGAATCTTGCCGAAATGGGAAAGAGGCTTAAGCTCCTGCTCGGGCGCTCGCCGCTGCCGGACTACGCCGACTACTACCATTCGCACTACCCTTTCACGGGGCACAACCGCGAAATGACGGTTGCCGAGGTCGAGTACCTGCTCAAGGCGGGCGGGTTCGCGGTCGAGTCTCTCTCCTGCTACGACTGCTACGACCTGTCGTGTTATCGGACGATTAGGGGGAAGCTCGTGAAGGTGCTCAAGAAGGCGCTGCCGCTCGCGAACAAGGGCGAGTCGATCATGGCGGTCGCGAGGCCGGCCGGATGAAGGCGGTCTTCCAGGTATTCTCGTTTGACGTCGTGTCCAAGGTCGTTCTGGGGTTGATGGCGATGGCGCTCATCCGCTACATGCCCGGCGCCGAGTACGCCGAGTACACGTTTGCGGTCTCGGTGGTCAGCGTGGCGACCGGCACGCTGTCGTCGGCGTTCAACAGGGTTTACATAGTGGGGTACGGGCGTCTGGGGCTCGGGAACGAAGTCACGCCGTTTTTCGGGTTCCAGTTGCTTGCCATCGGCGCGGTTGCGGCCGCCGCGTACCCGTTTGCGGGGAGGACGGGCGGCCTGTTCTGGTTCATGGCGCTCGTGGTCCTTTCGCAGTGTTCCTCGGAGTTCGCAAAGACCATCTTCCAGCGCGAGCTCAAGTTCATCCGGTTCTCGATGGTCGAGTTCGCGCGTTCGCTCCTTTTTGCGGGGGGGATCGTGGCGCTCGTCATCTGGGTGGGCCACCGGATGGAGGCCTGGCAGGCGCTTGTGGTCCAGGCGCTCGCGGGTTTCCTGGTCTTCCCGGCGGTGGCGGGACGGATGGACCTGCGGCGGCTCTTCGACGTGCAGACTGCGGTCCGCCTTTCGCGCCAGATCTTCGCCGGGGACTACCGCTACCTGTTCGGCTATTTCTTCGTGCTGGCGTTCTTCAGCCAGATCGACGTTTTCATGCTCAAGACGCTCGGGACCGGCCACATGGTCGCGACCTACGGCACCGCATTCCGATACTACAACATGGTGCTCCTGGCGCTGGCCGCCGTGCACACGGTGCTTCTGCCCATGGTCCAAAACGCCGGGTCCGCCGAAGAGCTTGACGGGGTCTACCGGAAGTCGTGGCGCCTGCTGGGGGTCTTCGCCCCGTGCGTCCTCCTGGGCGCCTGGGCCGCGCAGTGGATCATGCCCGCCATAGACATGGGGAAGTACCCCGGCGCCGTGACGGTGTTTCGCGTCCTCTCGGTTTCGGCGATTGCGTCTTTTGCGTTCAGTCCGTACGTGAACCTGGTGATGAGGTTCGAGGCGTTCCGGTTCCTTTTGCTGCTCGTCTGCGCCGCCGCGGTCGCAAGCGTGGCTCTAAACGCCCTGCTCATTCCGCGGTTTCACGAAACCGGCGCCGCCCTCGCGACGCTCGGTTCGTTCCTCTTTGTCAACGGCGCCATCTACATCAAGGCCCGGGGGCTTAGGGCCAGGCTTTCGGGCGCCGCCGGGGTCGGAGCCGGCGCATGAACCTCGTCCGCCGAATCCGCGCCCTGGCACGGCTCCCCGCCGCCGAGAAGGCGTTTAGGGCCCGGCAGGCGGCGGGGAAACTCAAGATGCGCCTTTTGCGGAGGAAGGACGCATCGTTTTCGTCGTACGCGCCGGCCGCGAACGAGACCGCCGCGGAGACCCGGGAGATCGTTGTCCCCCCGGCGGTTCTCAAGAAGGCATCAAAGGCGCTGCTCAACCGGGCGCGCGACAGCCTGGGCCATACGTTCGATCTTTTGGGGTCCGGACGGGTCAAAGTCGAGCGCCGGTTCGGCGCGGCTGAAACGCTGGTCAACCGTGCGAACCGTCCCGAAGCGGCGCGAATCGCCGCGATGATCGATGCAGGCTACAAGCCGATAGACTGGCAGCTCGACTTCAAGTCGGGGCATCGGTGGAGCGAGAGGACATGGTACGGCGACATCGCGTTCGGGGACGAACCGGGAGTGGACGTAAAGGTCCCGTGGGAGCTTGCCCGGATGCAGCATCTCCCCCAAATGGCGATCGCGTATCAGGCGACGGCGCAGGGCTCGGCGGAGTCCGGCGAACGGCGGCGCCTCCCGCGCGAGTTCAGAAACGAAGTACTCGATTTCGTCTCGGCCAATCCGCCGCGGTGGGGTGTCAACTGGGTGTGTTCGATGGACGTCGCGATCCGCGCCGCCAACTGGACAATGGCGAGGGATCTGTTTGTCTCGGCGGGGGTGCACTTTGACCCTGCGTTCGAGCGCGTGTTCGCGAGGAGCGTCTATGAACACGGACTGCACGTTCTGTCCAATCTCGAGTGGCGGCCGATTTTTCGCGGGAACCACTACCTGGCCGACATTGCGGGCCTGGTCTTCATGGCGGCTCACCTCCCGCGAACACGCGAAACCGATGCGTGGCTCGCCTTCGGCGTGCAGGAGCTGGTTTCGGAAGTCGGGTACCAGTTCAACCAAGAGGGGACCAACTTCGAGTCGTCCACGTGCTACCACAGGCTCGCGGCCGAGATGGCGGTCTTCGCCACGGCCCTGGTGCTGGGTTTGCCGCGCGAGCGAATGGACGCCTTGTGCGGCTACGACCACCGCGCCCTTCGGACGCACCCGCGCCTGAAGCCCGCCCCGATCGCCATGTATCCCCGGGCCGAGGGCGGGGTGTCGCCGTTCCCGCCCTGGTACTTCGAGCGTCTGGAGAAGATGGCCGAGTTCGTCGTCGCTATTTCCGGCAAGAGCGGCCTTGTGCCGCAGATCGGCGACAACGACAGCGGCCGCTTTTTCAAGCTGTCAGCCACTGACGAACAGCCAGAAGCCAAAAGCCAAAAGCCAACAGGCAACAGCCTTCAGCCTTCAGCCTTCAGCCTTCAGCCTTCAGCCTCAAACGACCTTGACCACCGCCACGTCGTCGCCGCAATCAACGGGCTTTTCGACCGGGAGGATTTTGCGGCGTTCGCCGGCGACGCGTGGGTTGACTATCACGTCGTGCGAAGCCTCGCCGGGCTTGGAGGGCAGAGGGCAGAGATCAGGCAGTGGTCAGTGGTCAGTAGTCGGTGGTCAGAACGTGGAGAGAAGTCGGAGGTCGGAGGTCAGAGGTCAGAAGTCGGAGGCCGGCGGTCCGGCAAAAAGTACCCGGCCTTCGGCCTGTACGTGCTAAGAAACGAGCGTTTCCACGTCGTGGTCCGCTGCGGGCCGGTCGGCAGGGGAGGGCAGGGCGCCCACGCCCACAACGACCAGCTCTCGTTCACGCTCGAAGCGGACGGCGTGCCGGTGATCGTCGACCCCGGAACCTACCTTTACACCCCGGACCCGGCCGCGCGGAACCTCTTCCGCTCGACCGCCATGCACAACACGGTGCAGATCGAAGGGCGCGAGCAGAACCCATGGAACGAGGGTGGCACGGAACTTTTTAAGCTACGCGAAACGGCCGGCGCCGTGGTGACGCGCTGCGAAGAGAACAGTTTTGCGGGCGCTCACCACGGGTTCGGCGCCACTCACCGGCGCGAACTCGCGATTTGTGCCGCGAGTGTCTCGGGTTGTGACGGCTACGACAGCGAGGTTGGGAAGACAATCGCATTCCACTGTGCGCCTGGGGTGCGGGCCAGTACGACGGATCGACCCAACATTCTGCAGTTGACAGCGGAAGGAGTCAATCTGATGGTCTCAGGCGGCCCCGGCGAGTGGCGTCTTGGCGAATACGGTTACTCAGGGGGATATGGTTTGATCACGGCACCGTGCGCACGTATCGAGTTGCGCACTGCCGAAACACGCGTGGCGTGGGCGGTTTCTCTAGTTGACTTTACGGCAACCATCCGATAGACTTGGACGAGGTGAACGATGAAGAACGTGTACCTGACGATCACGGGCCGGAAGCTCGACCTTGCGAAGCTCACGGAGCACGAACGGGATATGCTCCGCGAGGCGCTGGAGCACGTGCCCAAGACTGGCGGCTGGAATCGGTTCGCGGCATGGTGGCTGAAGGCGTTCAACGAATCGGGCCTCCCGGACAGTTCTCCGGTCTTCCGGATCTGCCGCGACCTCGAAGCGCGCCTTGGGATCGCCGAAGGGAAGGTCGCGCCGCCGGAATACCGCGACTACCTCGCGGATATGATCGAAGAGCATTTCGGTTCGCGGTATCGCTTCTGTGACGCAACGGGCATCGATCCCGGACATCTCAGCCGCGTATTCGCTGGCAAGGCCGACCTGTCCGCCGACCTCCTGCGGCGAGCGTTGAAGGCGTTGGATGCCCACCTTGAGGTTCGCCCGAACCGAGAGGCAGATGAGCAGACCTTCAGCCGTGACGAGGCGATCAAGGCCCTGGCCGATTGGTCGAAGTGCTCAAAGGCCGATGCTCGCCGGGTTACGGCCGCGTCGTCGAAGGCGCCGGAGTGGTGAAGATGACCGGCAAGAACGGCAGGCTCGAGTGGACCGTCACGGTGAGGAAACAGGTTTCGGTATGACGGCGGAGCCCAAACGGGTGCTGATGACCTCCGGCCATCACTGGTCGTCGACTTTCAGGCTCGGGACGCACCACCTCGCCTCGGGCTTTCTGCGAAGGGGTTGGGAGGTGGCCTTTGTGTCGAATCCCGTGTCGCCGCTACACGTCTTCTCGGCCAACAGGCGGGACGTGTTGGAACGGGCACGGATCTTCGCGGCGGGAGGGCGGGGGTACTGCGACGGGCGCCTGTGGACGTATGTTCCGGGCGCGCTCGTGGCCCCGACCAACAAACCCCTCCTCCGCAGCGAATGGGTATGTCGGAACTGGCAGAGCACGACTTTGCCTTCCATCGGGCGGGTTCTGCGCCGCAGCGGTTTTGGCGAAGTTGATCTGTTGTATTTTGACAGCCCGGTGCAGGCCGGGTTGCTCACGCGCGTTGCGCACCGGCGCTCCGTATTCCGAATTGCCGACCGCATGGACGGCTTTTCGAGCTTCGCGCCGGCGTTTGTGACCATGCAGCGCGAGCTTGCGGGCCGCGTCGATCTGGTCATCTACTCGGCGCGATCGCTCGCATCTTACGTCGAGGCGCTGGGACCGAGGAATTCCATGCTCGTTCCCAACGGCGTTGACTTCCGGCACTTCGCGGAAGGCCGGCGGGAGACTCCGCCCGAGTATGGCTCGATCCCCCGGCCGCGGGCCGTGTACGTCGGCGCAATGGATGAGTGGTTCGATTTCGAGTTGGTGTCGCGGGCGGCGGCTGAGATGCCACATGTGTCCTTCGTGCTGATCGGTCCCGATCGGATTGCCCGGGCGCGGCTGGCGTCGCTGCCGAACCTCCACGTCCTCGGCGCGCGGCCGTTTGACAAGGTCCCCTCGTACCTGCACCACGCCGACGCCGGCATCATCCCGTTTGACGTCGCCGGCCACGCAAGACTCGTGCACACCGTGAATCCTTTGAAGCTGTATGAATACATGGCGTGCGGTTTGCCGGTCGTTGCCGCGGCCTGGCGCGAACTCGAGGAGGCAAAGAGCCCGGCCCGCCTGTATCAGGATTCCGGCGGGTTCATGAACGCGCTTCGGGACGCGCTTGAGACCCCCGGTGATCGCGGCGCCGCGATCGAATTTGCGAGGAAGGCCGACTGGGACGAAAGAGTGGGCGAGCTGATCGGGCGCCTCGATTCGCTTGGGCGGTAGGGAAACAGGGATTGTGGAACTGTCGATCCTTATTCCGATCTTCAACTGGGACGTGACGGGACTCGTGTCGTCGCTGGCGGCCGAGATCCGGCGGGGCGTGCCGTGCCCGGTGGAGATCGTCGCGATGGACGACTGCTCGACCGACCAAGGCGCCAAAGAGACCAACCGAGCCGCCTGCGCGCGGCTCAAGGCCGAAGGGGTGCCGATTGATTACGAGGAGCTCGCGGCAAACATCGGCCGCGCGGCGATAAGGAACCGTTTGGTGGCGGCCTCCGATGGGACGCATCTGCTGTTTCTGGATTGCGACGTTGTGCCGGATCGGGAGGATTTCCTGTCCAACTACTACCAGGCGATCACTGAGAACGCAGCCGATGTGGTCGTTGGAGGCAAGAGCTACGTCCGCCGGATCATGGCCGGAAAGGAATATGATTTCCACGTCTACTGGAGCGAGACGTCGGAGGCCCTACCCGCTGCCGCGCGAAACCGAAAACCCGCGCTCTACGTCGTCACTTCGAACGTCGTCGTGAGCAGGAAGGTGTTCGAAGCGTTCCCGTTCGCCGATCGATTCGCGGGTTGGGGATACGAAGACACGGAGTGGGGAATGCGGCTCGCGAACGGATGTCGAATCACCCACATAGACAACCAGGTATCGCATTTGGGTCTCGTCTCCAAAGAGGCATTCTATCGCAGGATGCGCAAGTCCGTTGCCAACTGCCTGTTGCTCGCCGAGCTTCAACCCGCCGGTTTCAAGACGATGAACGTCTACCCGTATGCGCGCCTTTTCTCGAGACTTGGCCGCAGGTCACTCAAAGTCCTGGATGTCGTGTTGAGGGGCCTTTTCCTCCTGCAGGACGTACATCAAGCTTCGAATCTCATCGCGTACCAGCTCGACAAGGCCGTGTTGCTGGCGATGGCGCTCAAAGACAAGGACCGGAGTGACACCAAGTGACGAACGGAACGGACAACGCCGCCGCGGCGAATCCACTCGACCCGGCAGGTTCCGTCCTCGAGAAACGGGTGCTCTACCTGTTCTTGTTCACGCAGTTGTTTTCGAACCTGTTGAGCCGCATGGTTGACGTCAACCTGAACGTGGTTCCGGTGGCGTTTCTCCTGTTTGCGTTGATCTTCGCGCTCAAGAAGTCGGGGTGGACCGCCGTGGAGGTCGTGTGCATCGCCACTGCCACCGTTTTCGCGGTGTATGTGTTCGACCCGAGGAGCCGGTTTTCGTACAACGCGATGTCAATCCGGGATTCGGTGATCCCCGTTCTTTGCCTGTTCGTTGGCGTCCGGGTGGCAGCCCACGGTGGAAGAATGGTGCGTTTCCTCAACTGGATGTTTCTCCTGTTTGTCGGATACGGGATCGCGCAGGAACTGGCGTTTTATTCCGGGAGCCTGGGATCCATTCTTCCATGGGATGCGGCATGGCTTCAGAAGATGGAAGAAGGCGGAATATGGAACATCTACCAAGGGCCGATTCTCCGGTTTTTCGGCGTGATGAACACTTTCAGCGAGTATCAGAACTACGTGGCGATCGTCTCGACGTTCCTCTGGTTCAATGCGGGGATGATCAAGGGGGTGGGGCGGCTGGTCTTGCTGCTGAACGTGCTTCTGGCGATTCTGTTCCTGGGTTTGTCGATGGAAAGGTCTCCAATCGCGCTGTTCTTGATCGTTCTTGGCATTTGGCACGTCCGGCACTTGGGGAAGAAATCGGCGCGGCTCCTCGTTTGCGTCGTTGCTGGAATCGCGGTTGTAGCCGCGATGCTTTTGTCCGGCCTCGGGGAGTTGGAGATCGATCCGAGGCTGAGCGTGGCCTACAAGCGGCTCGAGAATGTGTTGACTTTGAACCTGGCCAAGGATGAGGCGGTCCAGGAGAGGCTCGAAAAGGAATGGCGGACGGCGGCGGACCTGGCTTCGGAGCACTACCTCGGAATCGGCCCGGGGCGCGTGACCCAGTCGGCAAAGGACTACGAGAGATACGTCGCCCCTCACAACAACTTCCTGATGATTTTTCTCGCGTACGGGGTTGTTGGCCTTCTCCTTTTTGGGCTGTTGTTGGTTCTCATTCTCTATCAGACGACGGGGCTGCGTTCATCACTGACCTACTACAGTTTCGGAGTGACCGTGGGCTACTGTCTGCTTGCCATTTTCAACGTGCCGTTGACGCTCAAGTCCGGAATCCTCTATTTCGTCATCGCGGGGTACCTTTGCGGCGTCGCATCTGACAGGGGCACCGACGGAGTTGCCGCAGCCGACGGCGCCGGGGAAGGCGAAGCCGCCGCATGAATGGTATCCCGCGCGAAAACAACTTCGACCTCATCAGATTGATCTGCGCGTCGGTCGTGTGCCTGTTCCACGCGCACGTCCTTTCGGGTGTTCCGGCGCTTTCGCCTTTTTCGAGCGTTTTTGCCGCGGTGCACCCCGTTCAGTGCTTCTTCGTCATCAGCGGCATTCTCATCACCGGGAGCTGGGATAGAAGCAAAAGCGTTTCGGACTTTGCTGTCAGGCGTCTGCGGCGGGTCTACCCGGCGTACGTCTTGTCAATCGTGGGGTTCGCCTGTCTGCTCTCGTTGTTCTCGATCCACGGCGCGCGCGACTACTTCTTTTCGTTCGATTTTGCGCGCTATCTCGGCTGGAACGCGCTGTTTTTGAACTTCCTCAAGCCTTCGTTGCCCGGGGTTTTTTCGGGGAACCCGGAGCAGGCGGTCAACGGGGCGCTCTGGACCCTGAAGGTCGAGGTGATGTTCTACTGCGCTGTCCCGGTGCTGGCGTGGCTCTTCGGGAGGTTCAACCGGCTTGTTCTGATCGTGGGTCTATACCTGGCTTCGTGTGTTTATCTTGTGCTCTTCGTCCATCTGTCGCGCGAAACGGGCAGGGGGGTGTACGCCGAACTCGCGAGGCAGTTGCCCGGGCAGATGAGTTATTGCCTGAGCGGGGCGCTCGTTTTCTTCCATTTCGAGTTTTTCAGAAAGCACGCCAAGTTCTGTCTGATCGCGGGCCTCGCGGCCTATGTCCTGAGCTTTCGTTTCGAGTGGCTCATCTTCGTCAAGCCGATGGGCCTGGCGTTGGTGGTGTTCTTCGTGGCGTACTGTCTGCCTCTCCTCAGTCGGATCAAACTTCCCGGGGACTACTCGTACGGGATCTTCATCTTCCACTATCCGATCGTGCAGATCGCGGTTGCAAAAGGGTACTTCAAAGACGGTGACCCTTGGCTGGTCTCGCTGGCGGCACTTGCCACCGCGTTCTCGCTCGCCGTGCTGTCGTGGCACGGCCTCGAAAAGCGCTTCACAAAGCGTTCATCCCACCCGGTGTCAACGATCTCCAGTAACCGCGTAAATCTGAACGCGTAGCCGACAGGCGCGGTCGCCGACGCCGAGACCGAACTCATCAAGACGACCGACATCCTGCACGGCGCCGTCCTGCGCAGCCGCCGCATCCTCGAGGCCGGGGCGGTGGGCAACCCGTCTGCGCCGAAGGTGCCGAAGGCCAAGCCGGGGATGTACGCCGCCAAGGCGATTCACACGACGGCGGCCGAGCACCTCGAAGCGCTCGATAGACTGCCCGAGGACGCCGCTTCGCGCGACGCCGCGTCCAAGCTCAAGACCGCCATGTCCGCCCAGGAGAAGGCGTTCACCAAGTCGAAGGGCCTAAGCGACGACTGGCAGGGCGCTAAGAAGACCCAGGACGCGGAATTGACGACGATCCGCGGGAAGCTGTGGGCCTACCGGACGTTCGTCGCTTACAACGTCCCGGTGGCCGACCGCAAGGACCTCCGCATCCGCCTGCGGTACGTCGCCCCCGAGAAGCCGAGCCGCAACAAAAACGAGACGACCGCGACGGCCGTGACGGCAGTAGCGCAGGGCGCGGGCAGCCAGGCCGTGACAATCCCGGCGCTCCCGGCCGTCCCGCCGGAGAGCGGCGAACACCCCCAACTGAGCGCAAACGCATAACCGGGGGAAGAAGCCCCGTGCAGGCCGGCGGCACGGGGCTTCCCCCTCCCAAACAAGGAGGAGAGACTCAAATGAAATGGGTGCAGCTCTTTTCGGCGGATGGACGTTGGTAGCATCGATTTCTCCTGGCGCGGCTATGCCGCAACCAAACCGTCTCGTCGACACTTGGACGCTGTGCGCTGCCCCGGCGACTGCCCTGAATGGCCCCGAAGGGGCTGTCAGTCAATAGCCGGGGGTGATGGAGCCGCAGGCGACGGAACCCCCGGATCGATGTCAGAAATCGAATCCGAGCCCCGACAGGGGCGACGGAAGACTGTCACCCCTCTCGGGGTTCGGAATCATTGTTCACCCGATCCGGGGGTTCCGCCCTTCGCCACGCTCATGGCTGCACCCCCGGCTATTCACTTTCACCACTTCGTGGTTCATCCCAACACCTCTCGGTGGTACGTATCGTCTGACGCGAAGCGTACGTAACCCGGGCGGCCGCACCCGCTTCCTACTCGGACCTGAAGTAGTACGAGTCCCAGAAGTCGCACTGCGTTGTTCTGATCCCGTCGCCGTCCGAGATGGGGTCGTCAAGCCTAAGGTACCGGTCGTCGCGTTTCGTGTACCGGGGCCAACGGGGCGCGTCGGGCCCCCGGGGGTTCCCGGTGGCCGCAAACCGGCTCCAATACCCGATCATGGCGTCGGAGAGGGCGCGCTCGCCTTCCGTAGGCGCGTACCACCACAAGGCCAGGTAGTCGAAGACATAGGCCACCTCGGCTGAGTGGTAGGCGCCCTGCGCGGCGTATTCTTCGCCGCCCGCCTGGAATGCGTGCGTGAAGTAGTAACGAAACACGGGTTCTTCCTGCCCCCGGACGGCGGCGCGGGCGGCCCGCCGGCCGTCACAGATGTACCAAATGTCACTGAGCAGCGCGACGTAAGCCTTGCGCGCGTCATCGCCGTAGTCTGAGATGCGGTACATCGAGAGAACCTCGTCCGGGCCGGGCAGGCGTCCGGCGTACGCGGCTTGGATTCTCTGCGCAAACTCCCCCTCGTCCATCGGTCCCACGGCCTGGCCCATTTCTTCCGAATTCACGCCTATTGTCATCGGGACGTGGTTGTGTCTGCCGGCTTCGATGGCGGCCAGCGGCGCCTCGGGGATCACGTACCCGTCCACCGCCAGTTGTGTGACGTCGTATGTCGGCGACGGCGCCGCCAGCAACAGTTCTTCGGCCGGCGCCTCGCGCAGGCAGCCCGGCACGCCCCCGCCCGCATCGCAGCCCAAGGCCTCGGCGAACTGCCTGCCGGCCAGCGTGGCGACCTCAAAAGGGTTCGCCGCGCACGGGCCGCTTTGCATGATGGCCGAGCTGAAGAGGCCGCGGGCGGCCGGGGAGACGACAAGGGCGCAGGTCTCTATGGAACCCGACGAGACGCCGAAGATCATCACGTGGTCGGGGTCGCCGCCAAAACCTGCGATGTTGCGCTTGACCCACTTGAGCGCGGCTATCATGTCTAGCGTGCCGTAGTTGCCCGATGAGCAGCGGGGGCTCTCGGCGCTCAGCTCGGGGTGAAGCAGAAAACCCAATACCCCCAGCCTGTAGTCTATGGTCACCACGACGGCGCGCCCCTTGGTGGCGAGCTTGGTGCCGTCAAACATGAATGTGCCGTCGTCGAGCTGGTCGGATGCCGATCCGACGACGTTGGAGCCGCCGTGGATCCAGAACATCACGGGATAGCGCGATTCGGGAGTGTAGTCGGCGGGGGTCCATACATTGAGGTAGAGGCAGTCCTCGTCGCCCACGACGTTCTGCTGGTTGTCGAGCTGCATGCACTTCTGGGACCACGTGGCCGCATCGCGCACGCCGGTCCAGCAGCCGTGGGAAACGGGGTCGCGGAACCGCAGCCCGCGCGTCGGGGGGGCCGCATATGGGACGCCCAGGAAGGCCCACGTTTCGGACGACCGGAACCCCCGCACCGCCCCCTTGTCGGTGACGGCAAGGCCCGGTTGGGGTTCAACCTCGACCCAGCAGGGCATCTCGGGCGCATCGTCAACCGGCCCAACCGGGCATTCCGAATCCGGCGGTGCGCCACTGTCGGCGCCTGAATCCGGCGCGCCGGCGTCGCCTTCGGAAGACCCGTCCTCCAGTCCGCCGTCGGGGATATCGGCGTCGGCGGCCGAAGGTCCGTCCTCGAATTCGCCGTCCGGGATATCGGCGTCGGCAGCCGAAGCGTCGTCTTCGAACCCGGCGTCAGGAGTGTCGACGTCAGAACTGTCGGTGTCGGGAACGTCGACGTCAGGGATGTCGGCGTCAGACGTGTCGGTCTCAGTCCCGGCGTCTTCGGGACTCCCGGCGTCAAACCCGGCATCGGTCGGGCCAGCGTCTCTTGGGTCGGTTTCGGCGCCGGCATCTGCCGTCCCGGGATGGCCGGAATCCGAACCTGCCGCGCCCGCGTCCCTCACGGGGACGGCGGGGACCGCGCGGTCGGGCGGAGGCCATGCCCCCAGCCGGTGGGGGATGAGGACGTCTTGGGGGAGGGTCTCAAACCGACCGGGATACCCGGCGTGGCTCCTGCGCGGCGGGACGCTCCCGGCGTCAGCCTTGGCGGGTTCGCCGGCGACACTGCCGCCGCGATGCAACTCGATTTCCCTCGCGTCCGCGCATGCGAAGAGCAAAGGCAAAATTGCCCACGCGACAACGGCCCAACCGGGCGTCCCGGCAAAAACGAAGGAATTGGGCGCGGGGCGCGGTGGGCGCACGTCTTCGGCAAAAGGCGTACACACGGCGGCCATTGTAGCAGACGCCGCCCCGACGCGAAAGATTTTTTGTCAACGTCCCGGTCCCGATCTCCAATAGAAATCCTGCGCGCTCAAGGAACGTTTGAGCCAGAGGGGGGCGCCGACGCTCATGACGCCTGTCCGGTAGCCCAGCCACTTGACGCCGCTTTGCACGACGGCGTACGGCACCAGATGGAGTCTCCCCGTTCGCAGAAGGTCCCGAAGCATCGCGCCGACGAACCCGGCGCCGCGCTTTTCGTCGGGGCCGCCTTCCTTGAGGAGATCCCTGCACTGCCTTCGGGCGAGGCCGGTGTCGAAGTAGCGGCGGAATTCCTTTGCGAGCGAATATCGGTGCGAATGCCGGACCCGGGCCTCGGCGACATACGCAATCTTGTGGCCGCGCCCGAGCAGCATCGGGACCACCACTGCTTCTTCGTTGGTAAGGACCGGGCGGAACCCCCCGATCTCGTCGAGCGCCGCGTTGACGTACGCCGAGCAGGAATCGGAGCAGAAGAACGTGTAGACGCCGTACTTCGCCGCGTCGTCCATGCCGCGGAGCTGGCTCACGGCCGGGTAGTTGAACTCGCGGGGGAACGCCTCGAAGAAATCCGCCCCTTCGTGCGCGATCTGCCGCGCGTACGAAACGGCCGCCCGACCTTCGATCAGCGGAGCGACCAGCGCCCCGAGCGTCTCTTCGTCCTCGGGGTAGGCGTCCGGGGTGGTCATGACCACGATGTCGGTGCCGAGCCGTTTTCGGGCGAGCTCGCGCGTGGAGCCGTGGTTGAACTCGCGGCGCGGGATGACGAGCGTCTCGGCGCCGAGCCGGGCGGCCTCTTCGACCGTTCCGTCGTCCGAGGACGAGTTGACGACCATGACCCTGGGTTTGAGCGGGGAACCGAGGTAGGGCGGCAGGCAGCGCGAGAGGTGCCGCCTGGCGGCGTGGGTGATCACGGCCACGCCGATAGCGGGTGTGCCCGGCGGGGCCGTCACTTAGGTCCGTCCCCGCGCCGGCCCGTGGGTCTCGAGGTAGTACGCGGCCAGGCGGTCCCAAGCCTCGGTCTCGCTCCACTCAAGCGAGGCGGCGTCGAGAAGGTCCTTGCCGATCCTCACGCGGGGCTCCAGAAACTCGGTCTGAGTGACGAGCTCGACCTCGCAGGGGACTCGGAGGCGCGGACGCATCTCTTTCGCAAACCGGAGCGTGAAGGCGCCCTGGCTCTCGGGGTAGCCGCTGGGAGACAGGCGGCTTGAGCCGGCGCCGTCCGGAAGGTCGGCCGCGAAACGGGCATATGCCCTGGCGAGCAGCGTCACGTGTATGTTGTCGCGCACGTAGGCGGGGGTCTTCACGACGGCCGTCCCTCCCCCGAGCCAGGTCTTCACCAGGTACGCAGTGAAACGCGGCTCCTCGAACGGCCCGAACGGGTTTGGGATGACGAACTTCCCCAGCCGCATCCCCGCCGTCGCGGCGTGATACCTGAAGACCTCGGCCGTAAGCCCCTTGGAGAGGCCGTACGGCGAGAAGGCCCGCAGGTCCTCGGAGCCGCAGCCCTCGCCCTGTTCGAAGACGCTCCCCGTGAGGAGCACCTTTTTGCAGTCCCCGGCGGCCAGTGCGCCGAGCACCGCGCCGGCGGCGCGCGTGTTGTTCGCGAGGGCCGCCGCAACGTCGAAGTCGGGGGACTTGTAGTTCGTGACGTCGGCCGCGTGGTGGCACAGCAGGTCCCACCGGCCGCCGGACTCGATCAACTCGAGGAACCGGGCGTCGCCGAACGCGCAGTTGAAGACGCGGCGCGAAATGCCATCCTGGCCCGCCACGCGCGCCCGGCGCACGCCGTCGTAGTCGTGCTCGCCCCTTCGGAAGACCGAGACGACTTCGTGGCCGGCGCGCGCGAGTTCGGCGACGAACCAGTAGCCGGTGAAAGAGCTTCCTCCGGTGAAAAGGATCTTCATGACTTGCGACTCGGTGCACGTTCGATCGACGCCGCCGCCGGACACGCCCTTCCGCCGGGTCTCGGCATGGCTTTGCCGGAAGTCCGTCGGTGCAAGGCGGTAGATGGTGTCGAGACCCGGTTCCAGGGCGCATCCGGCGGCGGCTCGTCGAGCGATTTTGGGTGCAAAGCGACTTCCGACATGACATCAGGCCTTGAGTTCGAGCTCGGCGAGCCGCCCGGGGCCGAAGTCGGGCTCGGCGCGGTCCTTTTGCGAGATCACGACCGGCGGGCCGGGCCATTCGATCTTGAACTGCGGGTCGTTCCAGCGGATGCACCGCTCGACGTTGGGCGTGTAGAACTCCGACACGAGGTAGAGCGCCTCCGTGTCGTCCTCGAGCGTGAAAAAGCCGTGGGCGAACCCCCGCGGGACGTACATCATGGTGCGGTTCCGGGCCGACAGCTCGGCGCCGAACCACCTGCCAAACGTCGGTGACCCCGGCCTCACGTCGAGCACAACGTCCCAGAGCGAACCGGCGATGCAGCGCACCACCTTCACCTCCTGGTGCGGGGGGAGCTGGTAGTGCATGCCGCGGAGCGTGCCCTTTTTGAGGCTCAACGAGTTGTTGACCTGCACAAAACCCGAAGCGAGCCCTTTTGACTCGAACTCGCGCTCGCAAAAAAATCGTGCGAAGAAACCCCTGTCGTCCTCGCGCCGTTCAAGGTCAATGAGCCATACGCCGCGCAGAGGTGATTCCTTGAAGATCATTTGGGTGCCTCCCGTCGGCGCGTCAGCCGCTCAGCTCGCCCAGGCGTTTCTTCAGGGTCCGAAGGCGCACGTACGCGTCGCCCTCATAGTCCTTCGTGCCGAACTTGTGTTCGCGGAGCTTGGCCAGCAGTTCTTCCATGCCGGTATCCAGGTTGTACGACAGCCTGAACCCCGGCAGGACCTTGTTCAGAAGGTCAAATTTGACCCGATAGTCGCGCGGGTCCGAGCCGATCTCGCCCGTAAAAACAACCTGCGCTCCGGGGATCAGCCGCTGAACCCTCGCGGCGACGTCCTTGACCTGGTAATTCTCATCGTTTGCACCGACGTTGACGGCCACGTTGTGGACCGAGTCCGGAGGCGCCTCGGCCATGGCGACAAACGCGCGCGCGATGTCCCGGCAGTGGATCAGCGGCCGCCACGGCTTTCCGTCGCTCTTGATGCGGATGTCGCCCCGCGCGACGGCGCACGCCAGGAGGTCGTTGACGACGAGGTCCAGGCGGAGCATCGGCGAGAACCCGTACGCGGTCGAGTTGCGCAGGAACACCGGCGAGAAACCGTCTCCGGCGAGCTTCCGGACCTCGGTCTCGGTGTCAATCTTCGACCGCGCGTACGCCGACAGCGGGTTGAAACCGGCGTTTTCGTCGAGGTCCATGTCCTTCCCCTTGCCGTAGACCGAGCAGCTTCCGGCAAAAAGGAAGCGCGGGACGCCGGACTCCTTGGCCACCCGCGCGAGCCGGATGGACCCCTCGCGGTTGACGCTGTAAGTGAGCGACGGGTCTATCTCGCCCATCGGGTCGTTCGACAACGCCGCGAGGTGCATGACGCAGTCATGGCCCTGAAGGTCGCTCCGCGAGATGGCCCGGATGTCCTTTTGGAGTTCGACGTCCGGCCGGACGAAAGATTCGAACTCGCACCCGCGGAAAAGCCCCAGGTCGCACCCGGTGACCGTGTGCCCGGCCTGTTTCAGCAGATCCACCAGGTGGACGCCGATGTACCCCGCCCATCCCGTGACGAACGCTTTCATGTTTTCGTTCCCTGTTGTCCGGCGGGCGGCCCCATCCACGGCGCGTTCCCCGACGCCCACAGCCTGTCGAGGTGTTCCTTGTCCCGCTGGGTGTCCATGCACGCCCAGAAGCCCTTGTGCTTGAACATGTTGAGTCCGCCGTCCCGCGCAAGCCGGACGAGCGGCTCGCGCTCGAGGACGCATTCCTCGTCGGTCGTCAGGTACCTGTCCACGAAACCGCGATGGAAGAAGAAATACCCGCCGTTGATCCACGCGTCCTTGAAATCGGGCTTCTCGGCAAACTCGACGACCCGGTCGCCGTCGAGGGAGATCTCGCCGAACCGCGACGGCGGGGAGACGCCCAGCACCGTTCCGACCCTTCCGCCGGCCAGGTGAAATTCGAATTCCTCCTTGAGGTTGGCGTCGGTCAGCCCGTCGCCGTAGGTTGCCGCGAAGTGCTCGCCCGGGCCGAGGTACTTGGCGGCGGCCCGCGCTATCCGCGCACCGGTCATCGTCAGCTTGCCCGTAAACGCGACGGTGACCTCCCAGTCCTGGCCGTGGTCGAAGGAATGGTATGCGACGCTGTTGGTGGAGAGGTCGACCGTGAAGTCGCTGTTCATCGGCGCGTAGTTGAGGAAGTAGGACTTGATGACGTCGGACTTGAACCCGGCGCAGAGCACGAACCTCTTAAATCCCCAACGGCTGTACGACTGCATGACGTGCCACAGGATCGGGTGGCTGCCGATCGGGACCATCGGTTTGGGCCGGAACTCGGTCTCTTCCTTGAGCCTCGTGCCCAGCCCGCCGCACAGGATGAAGACCTTGGTTTCGCTGGTCGCCTGCATTCTTGACGTCACCCGGAGTCGCGTGAAGACCGACGGGGACGTACTATACAGCATTGCCCCCGCGGCGCAACCCGAAAAAGCGCTCAAGAACGCCTGTTTTGAATTCCGGCGCAGTTGTGCTATCTGGTGTCGCAGCCATGATCCCGGACGAGCCGCACAGTCTTGTTGCAGTCCGCCCTTTTGGCCGGGCGGGTGTCCCCCGAATCCGCCTTCCTGCCTCGCTCATCGTCTTCCCGATCGCCGCGGTCCTCCTGGGCGCCTGCGACGACAACTGCCGCACGCTCTCCGAGAGGTTGTGTTCGTTTTTCGAAGGGGGATACTTCAAACCCGGGGCCGTGGAGCGGTGCCTTTCCAAGACCGAACAGACGTACGAGAGCGCCGCCGTCGTGGTGCGGTGGGAGGACGAATACCGCTGCGGGCACTACCTGAAATCGTGCACGCGGGAGGCCCTCGCCCTGGGCGAACCTCAGGAGTGCGGCCTTGCCGCGTGCGGACCGTTCAGCCCGTGCATTGCCATCTGGCACGAGGCGTGCGACTGCCAGGACGATCCGTTCAAGGATCGCCTGGCGCGTTGTCATTCCGCGGCGGAGAACGCGTATTTCACGGTCGTAGACGACAGGAAATGCGGCCGGGAATACCGGCAGACGTGTGACTGTGCCGCGCTCGCGGCGGGCGAGTGCAAAAAATGCGGGTTCTCGCCCTGCGGGCCGTTCAGTCCGTGCATCGGGAACTGGAACGCCGCGTGCGGGTGCGTCTGGGAAGGATTTCCCGAGCAGCTCGACGCCTGCACGTCGCTCCCCGAGATCGGCGCGTACGTGCCGCCCGAAACGAACCCGTTCAGTACGACGGCGGCCGCCCTGTTCGGCGCCGATGAAGACCTGCGCTGCGGGGCCGGGCGCGGTGAGTGCACTTGCGAGGCGCTTGCCGCCGGCGACTGCGCGAAATGCGGGTTCAGGAACGATCTCTGCGTCATTTTCAGTCCGTGCAGGGTCCTTTCGCACCGGCTTTGCGATTGCGCCGTGCCGGGGATCGGCGGCCGTGCGGTTTGCCGCAGGCACGTGGACGTCGGCGGGGTGTTCGTGCATTCCCCCGAGCTCGACAAAACCTGTGGTCTGACGGGACCGAAATGCGCCTGCGATACGCTCAACGATCCCGAAAGCTGCCCCTCGTTTGCCCCCTACGCCTTCAGCGCGTGCCGGACGATAGCATACGAACTGTGCTCGTGTCCCGACGTGGCGGAAGAGGCGCAGATCGACTGCCTGACCAGGCTGGTCTACCCCGCGGACAGCCCCGGGTTCACGCCCGATCAGGAGACCGAGTGCGCGGCGATGAAGGAGACCTGCGACTGCGGCGCCCTTGCCGCGGGACAGGGGTGCCCCGAGGTCTTCTACGTCCGGGCCGGGAAATGAACGCGCCGCGGCCGCGGGTCCCGAAGTACTCTATCACCACTGGAACAGATCCGCTCCCGTCGCCTGCCATCCCTATGCTCGTCGCATCGCGTCGTTGCTCCTCGGTTACATACCTTCCAGGTATGCGCCCTCGTCTCGCCTCGCGCTGCTTGAGCCTCGTGCGGCATGCTCGGTCCGGGATCTGTTCCAGTGGTGCTATCGTCTCCCTCAAACCTGCCCGTTTTGCGCCAACCCCCGTGCCGACGCATGGATCTCGGCCTTCATTCTGTTCCAGATGCCTGACTCGCCGGATGCCGGCCGGTACGCCGTGGCTCCTTCGATGATGCGGTCGATCTCGGCTTCGGGGTCGCCCACGCGGCACACGTCCCGTCCGAACGCGGCGAGCGTCCGCCGGTCCGGCCACGCCCGCCTCCCGGCCAGCGACAGGGCGGGCAGGTCTTTGGGCAGATAGACCGTGGTGCAAACGACGTCGTAGATCGGCGAGAGCCGGCAGTCGTCGGATTCCGGGTGGGAATAAAGCAGTCCGAAGTTCTTCAGGTGGGCGTCGCCGTTTTTCACGACCATTGAGAGCACGATCGCCGAGAAGTAGTCATTCAGCGAACGTTGCAGCCATCCGGGCGACACGTTCTTGACGATGGCCAGCGCCACCGCCTCGTACGAGCCTTCGTACTTGCGCTGGTTCACCTTGCCCTGAAGCGAAACCATGTCCTCGAAGCCCAGAAAGCCCCCCGTCGCCCCATCAAAGTCGAAGCGCTCGATCGCAAGCCGCTTACCGTCGGCCGACAGCCAGAAATCCGGCACGGACAACTTCAGGCTGCGCGCAATCGAGAGGCAGTGAAACTCGTTCTCGGTCAGATTCGGGAATTCGGCTCCGCTCACCTTGATGATTAGACGCTTTCCGCGCAGCGTGGACCGTTCGGCGATGCTCGCCTTGCCGCCGCGCGCCCGCGGTGCCGCCGCGCTCGCCTTTTCCTGTTCGACGTCATCCTCCGCCCCCAACAGGACTTTCGGCTGAATGCCGGCGACTCCCGAAGATATCAAGTACCGGTCGCACAGGTCTTCGAAAAGGTCTTTCGATCCCGTGTCCGAAAGGATCTCTTTTAAGCTCTCGACTTTGCCCGTGTCCGAACCCGTCTCGCGAGTCCGACTCAATCGAATCCTGCCGATGGAATCAGCGCCGGTCAACGCCAGAAGGGCCATGTCGTCCACCCGGAGCGTCTTGGAGAATCGTTCCACGACGCGGTTCGCGAGGAAGCCTTCGGGGAGAATTGTCTGGAAGACGGGGAGCATGGGCGTCGTCTTGTATGATTCGGTGCGGATCGGCATCGCCAGCGAGATCCCGCGCGTTCCGTCGTCGTTCGCGACCACGTCGGATGCGTAGCTGAAAACGTGCTGGCCGTTTTTGGCAAGCAGGCCCGAATAACCCTGCGTGGTGTCGACGTGCAGGGTCGCGATGCGGGGCAGGCCGGCCGTCGCCTTTGGACTTTTACTCACTGCCGTATACCTCTTTCAGTTCGTCCAGGGACGGGCGGCGTTTGGGCGCAACGCTGATTTCGAGTCCGAGGGCGTCAAGAACTCTCAGAACCGTGTCCAGCCTCGAGCCGCGGTCCCCCGATTCCAGGCGTTGATACGTCCGGAGCGGTACGCCCGCCAGCCGCGCGAGCTCGGCCTGAGTGAGGGTCCTTTTGGTGCGGGCAGCCTTGATCTCCGCGATGAATCTTGTGTCGATCACACGCCAAATATGGCGCACTGGCGTCGAATTGTCAAGATGTACGCCATATATGGCGGCGCAATCGTCGTACACGACGCTCCCTGGCGCCGGAGAATGGCTTCTGGAGTGAAGTCACCCGAGGGAACTGAAGTACTCTATCGTCTCCCTCAACCCTTCCTCCAGGCTCACCTTCGGCTCCCACCCGAGAAGGCGGCGGGCCTTCGATATGTCGGGGCGGCGGCGGCAGGGGTCGTCTTGTGGGAGGGGTTTTCGGACGATCTTGGAGCGGGAGCCGGTCAGGCGGAGGACCATTTCGGCAAGCTCCATCACCGCGAACTCGGCCGGGTTGCCGAGGTTCACGGGGCCGTCGAATTCGGGCGAGTCCATCAGGCGCACGAGCCCCTCGACCATGTCCGACACGAAGCAGAACGAGCGGGTCTGGCTGCCGTCGCCGTAGACGGTGAGCGGGCGCCCCGCGAGCGCCTGGATGATGAAGTTGCTCACGACGCGGCCGTCGTCGGGGGCCATGCGCGGGCCGTAGGTGTTGAAGATGCGCGCCACACGGACTTCGGCAAGGCCCCGGCGCTCAAAGTCCCCGCAGAGCGACTCGGCGCAGCGCTTCCCCTCGTCGTAGCACGATCGGACGCCCATCGGGTTCACGCAGCCGCGGTAGTCCTCGCGCTGGGGGTGGACCTCGGGGTCGCCGTAGACCTCGGAGGTCGAGGTGAACAGGATTCTCGCCTTGTTCTTCGCGGCGAGTTTTAGGCACCTGTGCGTGCCGACGACGCTCGTGAGCGTCGTCTTGATCGGTTCGGCCTGGTAGTGCACGGGCGAGGCGGGGCAGGCGAGGTGGAAGATCCGATCGACCTTCATTGCCGGGAGACGGGTGACGTCGGCCTTGACGAACTTGAAGCGCCGACCCTTGAGGCGTGCGACGCTCCGCCGCGATCCTGTGTAGAGGTTGTCAAGGCAGATGACGCCTGCCCCGTCGGCGAGAAGCCTCTCGCACAGGTGCGACCCAATGAACCCCGCGCCTCCCGTCACCAGAATTTTCATTGCAGGTCCTGTGTCCCTCTGCCGACGCCGAAGTACTCGAACCCGGCCTTTCGGACCGCTTCGGGGTTGTACTGGTTCCGGCCGTCGAGCACAAGCGGGGTGCGCATGAGCGAGCGCATCCTGGCAAAATCCGGCGTACGGTACGATCCCCACTCGGTAAGCAGGACGAGCGCATCGGCGTCCTTGAGCGCGTCGTACGGGTGCTTGACGTATTCGACGCCCCTGTCTCCCAGCAGGCGCCTGGCGTTCGGGACGGCCACGGGGTCGTGGGCGGCGACGGCCGCGCCGCGGGTTCTCAGGGCCTCGATGACCGAAAGAGACGGCGCCTCGCGCATGTCGTCGGTGTTGGGTTTGAAGGCGAGGCCCCAGACGGCGACGCGTTTGCCGTCAAAACGGTCCTGCCAGTGTCGCGCGAGGACCGATACGGGCCAGAGTTTCTGCCGCTCGTTGACGCGTTCGACCGCCTCGAGGATGGCGGCATCCCCGCCGTGTTGGTGCATCGCCTTGACAAGGGCGCGGACGTCCTTCGGAAAACACGACCCGCCGTACCCGACCCCGGCGTACAAAAACGGCATGCCGATCCGCCGGTCGGTCCCGACGCCCTTTCTAACGTCCTCGATGTCCACCCCCGCCGCCTCGCAGAGCGCCGCGAGATCGTTCATGAACGAGATCCGGGTTGCGAGCATCGCGTTGCTGGCGTATTTGATCATCTCGGAGGACCGGCGGTCCGTCACAATCACGGGGTGGCCGTTCCGCGTGAACGGCGAGTAGAGATCGCGCATGACCTCGCCGGCCGTCTCGTTTGTGATGCCGACTACCACCCGGTCGGGCCGCATGAAGTCCTCGACGGCGCTTCCCTCTTTGAGAAACTCGGGGTTCGAAACGACGTCTACGCGGTGCCGCAAGCCTCGCTCCGCCACGACGCGTCCCATGGCCTCTTCGATGAGGTCGCAGGTACCCACGGGGACCGTGCTCTTGACGACGACCGTGCAGGGGCCGTCGATGGAGCGCGCGATGCTGTCGGCGCAGGCGAGGACGTGGCGCACGTCCGCGGCGCCGTCCTCGTTTTTGGGGGTCCCCACGGCAATGAAGCATATCGCCGCGCCCTGCACGGCGTTCGCAAGGTCGGCCGTGAACGCAAGCCGCCCGTCCCGGACGTTTCGCTCGATGACTGTTTCGATCCCCGGTTCGTAGATGGGCACGCTTCCGGCGCGGAGGGCATCGATCTTCGAGGCATCAAGGTCCATGCACACGACGTCGTTGCCCATGTCGGCAAGGCACACCCCCGTCACAAGCCCGACGTATCCGGTCCCGACGACGGCTATCTTCATTGGTGAAACTCCAATTCTTCCAACCGGGCCTCGGCCAGCCGGGGGTGACGGCGGTCCTTCTCCGAAAGGATCGGGTCCTTCACGGGCCACGGAATCGCGAGCGCGGGGTCGTTCCAGAGGATACCGCGGTCCAGCGCCGGGTCGTATTCGGCCGTGCACTTGTAGAGCACGTCGGCGGTTTCGCTCAGTACGACGAATCCGTGGGCTAAACCCGGAGGGATCCAGAGCATGGAGCGCCTGGCGGCCGAAAGCTCGGCGCATGCCGCCTTTCCGAATGTAGGGGACCCGCGCCGGATGTCGACCGCCACGTCAAAGATCTCTCCGTTCGAGCACAGGACAAGCTTTCCCTGTGCCCCGGGCGGCGCCTGGAAGTGCAACCCGCGGAGGACGCCGCGCGACGAGCGTGACAAGTTGTCCTGCACGAACCGCCCGGTGAGCCCTGCCGCCGCGAATTCCGAGGCCTTGTACGTCTCCATCAAGAACCCGCGCGCGTCCTCGAACGGCCGGAGTGTCACGAGGACCACGTCGGGGATCGCAAGCGGCGTGAATTCGAAAGGCATTGCGGTCACCGGGCCTTTTGGGTGTTTTCGAGCAGCCTTTGGAGGTACCTGCCGTACTCGCTCCTGGCGAGCGGTCCGGCAAGCGCGCCGAGACCGGCGTCGTCTATGTACCCGAGCCGCCACGCGATCTCCTCGAGACACGCGATCTTGAGGCCCTGGCGTTTTTCGATCGTGGCGACGAACTCGCCGGCCTCCAGAAGCGTCTGGTGCGTCCCCGTGTCGAGCCAGGCAAGCCCGCGCCCCAGGAGCTCGACGCGCAGCGCCTTTTCTTGGAGGTAGACCCTGTTGACGTCGGTGATCTCGATCTCTCCGCGGGCCGAGGGTTTCAGGTTCGACGCGATGCCGACGACGCGGTTGTCGTAGAAATACAGCCCGGTTACCGCGAAGTTGGACATCGGCCTCGCGGGCTTCTCCTCGATGGAGACCACGTTCCCCGCCGCGTCGAATTCGACGATGCCGTATCGCTCCGGGTCGTCCACCCGGTACCCGAAAACCACCGCCCCGCCGTCCCTCTCGACGGCGCGCGCCGCCTTGCGGAGCGTCAGCGTGAGCCCCCCGCCGTAGAAGATGTTGTCTCCGAGCACGAGACACACGGAGTCGTCGCCCACGAAATCCCTGCCGACGACGAAGGCCTCGGCTATTCCCCCCGGACGTTCCTGCGGAAGATACGAGAACCGCACACCCAGCCGCTCTCCGCCGCCAAGGATGGTCTCGAACCGCGGCAGGTCCTGCGGTGTCGAGATGATCAGGATGTCCCTTATCCCCGCGAGCATCAGGACCGAGAGCGGGTAGTAGACGAGCGGCTTGTCGTAGACGGGCAGGAGCTGCTTGCACACGGCGAGCGTTATCGGATAAAGCCGCGTTCCGCTCCCTCCGGCCAGAACAATGCCTTTCATTCAGTCCTCCGATCCCAAAAAGCCGAGGCATCCTAGTGCCGCGTGCGCCGCGCGTCAAGCGCGAGTCGTGTGTTGTAAGTCGTGAGTTCTGATGTTATAAGCCCGTTGTTTTTCGAGGGCGCTGTGGATCTCGATCAGAATACGATTCTCAGAGTCGTCATGTACATGGTGCCGGTCATCCTCTCGATCACCGTGCACGAGTACGCCCACGCGTTCGCGTCGTACAAGCTGGGCGACGACACCGCGGCGCTGTCCGGGCGCCTGACGCTCAATCCGATCGCACACATCGACCTTCTTGGCACGGTGATAATTCCGATCATTTCGATAGTATACGAGGTCCCGTTTTTCGGGTGGGCCAAGCCCGTTCCTTTCAACCCCCAGCGGTTCACGCGTGCGCTCCGTATGAAGACATCGACCCTGATCGTGGCCCTGGCCGGACCCGCCTCGAACCTGCTTTTCGCCTTTCTGATGGTCATCGTGGGGCGCGTCCTGTTCGGCGGCCAGGGCATCGATGCGGCCTCGGGGAGCCCCGTTTTCACGTTGCTGAATCTCATCATGACCGTGAACGTCGCGCTGGCGTTCTTCAACATCCTGCCGGTCCCGCCGCTCGACGGGAGCAAGATCCTTTACGGCATCCTCCCCGATCGCTTCTTTGGAGTGATCGAGTTCCTCGAGCGCTACTCGTTCGTGTTGTTCATAGTGATCATCCTTTTCGGCGCCAGAGTTGTCGCGGTGCCGATCACGATAGTGCTCGCGCTCTTCTACGCGTTGATGGGGCTGTAGCCGCAAAATGGGAGCCGGCGTGGCCGAAACGAAAAAAAGGGTCCTGTCGGGGATGCAGACAAGCGGGCGGATGCACCTCGGGAACTACCACGGGGCCGTCGAGAACTGGGTGAGGCTCCAGGACGAATACGACTGCTTCTTCTTCTGCGCCGACCTCCACTCGCTCACGATGTTCTACGGCGACTCCACGGACGTCGTCCCCAACACGCTCGACATCGCGACGAACCTGCTTGCCGCCGGGATCGACCCGAACCGGTCGGTGCTCTTTTTGCAGAGCCTCGTGCACGAGCACTGCGAGCTGTTCACGGTCCTTTCGATGATGACTCCGCTCGGGTGGCTCGAGCGCGTCCCGACGTTCAAGGAGAAGATCGTGGAGGTCGAAACGGCGGACCTCCACACGCACGGGTTTCTGGGATACCCGGTGCTCCAGACGGCGGACATAATCCTGTACAACGCCCATTTCGTGCCCGTGGGTGAGGACCAGGTCGCACACCTGGAACTCGCCCGCGAGTTGACGCGCAAGTTCCACTTCCATCACGGCGAGCTGTTCGTCGAACCGCAGCCGCTTCTGACGCAGTTCTCCAGGCTCCCGGGGCTCGACGGGCGGAAGATGAGCAAGTCGTACAACAACGCCATCTATCTCTCGGACGACGACGAAACGGTGCGAAAGAAGGTGATGAACGCGGTCACCGACCCGCAGCGCCAGAGACGGACGGACCCGGGGCGCCCGGAGGTCTGCAACATACATCAGTATCGAAAGGTGTATGCCGCCCCCGAGCGCGTGGCGGAGATCGACGCCGACTGCAGGGCGGCGCGAATCGGCTGCGTCGACTGCAAAAAGGACGTCTGCCGCCTCATGCTCGAGCGGCTTGCGCCGCTCCGGGCGCGGCGGGAGGACCTTGCCAAAAGGCCCGGGTACGTGATTGATGTGCTCATCGAAGGAAGCAGGAAGGCCTCGGCCGTCGCGGCCGACACGATGCGCCGCGTGCGCGAGAGGATGAAGATGACGATCGGACGAAACGGGCGGTGAACCTCACCCCGGCCCTCTCCACCTCACCCCAGTCCCTCTCCGGCGCGGAGAGGGAGAGCAAGGATGAGGTCGGTTTTTGGGGAGAGGGTGACCAGAGGAGTGGGTCGGTACTTTGGCATGAGGCAGACGCACACTGACGAAACGGAGGAGGCGCAGCCGGGCGAGATTTCGCTCGAGCTCAACCGGAACCCGTACACGATCACGCTCCCGTGCTTCGAGGGGCCGCTTCACACGCTGCTCTCGATGATTCGCGAGCACAAGCTCGACATCTTCGACATCCCGATGGCGTTCATAGTCGAGAAGTACCTCGAATATCTCGATGTCATGCGCCAGCTCAACCTTGACGTTGCGAGCGAGTACCTCACGATGGCGGCGACGCTTGTTCACATCAAGTCGCGGCTCATGCTTCCGGTCCCCGAGGCGGGAGAGGAAGACGAGGAGGCCGACCCGCGGGACGAGCTGGTCACCAAGCTGCTCACCTACCAGCAGTTCAAGGACGCCTCGGCCGAACTGGCGAAAAGGCCGCAGATCGGGCGGGACCTCTTCGTACGCGCCTCGCGCGAGCTTCTGGAGCACGACGCGGGCGAGGTGCCGCTCCTGGAGGTGAGCATCTACGCCCTGGTCAAGGCGTTCATGGCTGTCCAGCGGCGCATCCGTTCGGACATCACGCAGGAGATCACCGCCGAGCGCGTCACGATAGCCCAGCGGATATACGAGCTTGTCGATCAGCTCAGGGACAGGCCCGAGATGCGGTTTCTGGAGCTGCTCCAGGCCGGGTGCGACCGGCGCGAGATGATCATCACGTTCCTCGCAGTGCTCGAGATGGCCAAGTTGAGGCTCGTCCGGATCTTCCAGGTCGAGCGCGACGGCGAGATATACGTAAGGACCATGATCGAACCGGCCGAATTCGAGATGCGCAGGTCCGAGATCGCGCGCATAGAGTACAGGTGAAGGGAATGGAAGACCACCGTCTAAGGTCCGTTGTCGAGAGTCTTCTTCTGGTGTCGGAGCGGCCGATCACCGTCGGGGAGATCGAGGATGCCGCCGGCGGGGCGGGGAGGGCCGAGATCGAGGCCGTGCTTGCCGGCATTGCGGCGGCGCACGAGTCCCCCGAGAGCGGGATCCGCCTGCGTGAGGTCGCCGGCGGCTGGCAGCTGCACACCCCGCCCGACAACGCCGAGTTCGTCAAGAACCTGCTCAAGATGAAACCGCAGCGCCTTTCGGCGGCCGCGATGGAGGTGCTCGCGGTCATCGCGTACCGCCAGCCGGCGACGCGGCCCGAGATCGAGGAGATCCGGGGGGTCGACTGCGGCGGACCGCTTCGGGTCCTGCTCGACCGCAGGCTCGTGCGCATCCTCGGCAAACGAAGCGAGGTCGGCCGGCCGTTCATCTACGGGACCACCAAGGAGTTCCTCGAGTTCTTCCACTTGAGCGACCTTTCGCAGCTCCCCACGCTCAAGGATTTCGAACAGCTCTCGCGCGAGCTTGGCGAGCAGTTGGGCGGAGAGTCCGGCGGGGCGGCCGCGGAAGCCCCGGCGGAGGCGCCCTCCGATACCGCCGTCTGCGCCCCGGACGGTCCGGCCGTGCCTGCGGGCGGAGAGGGCGCCGAAGGCGAGGCCCTCGAAGGGAGCGACGAGTTGCTCGACGAGCTGACCAGCGCCATGACGCGCCTCGACTCGACGCGAAAAAACGTCGTCAAGGAACTGGGCCTTAGGCCCGCCGAACCCGAGGCCGAAGGCGCCGTACCCGGCGGCGAGCAGTCCCCCGAAGCGCCGGACGAAACCCGGGAGGCGGCGGAGTCAGGCGAAACCGCCGAGCCCGACCCCAAACCCGAATGAACGCCGAACTGCCGGTATCTCGAACCCCGAACGGGTGACGGTCTCTGCCGCCCACGCCGGGCCCCGTCAACGGTTTACCGTTGAAAGGTTTTCGTTGCCCACCTTTTCGTTGTTGAGCCTTTCGCGATGCCGGAAAACGCCTATGTGGCGTGGGGCAAAAAGATCACGCAAACAATTTTGCCCCAGAAAACGGCCGTTTTTTGACTACGGGTGATCATATGTATATGGCGGATTTGACCTCTATTCTCGGTTTCGACCCCAATAATCATAGCGCGGCAAGGCCGCAACCAAAGTGGATGGTGGATGGTGTGAGAAAACCGGCGCGCGACAGCACGCCGTTTGGCCCTGGGGCGGTGAAATAATCTTCGCGCCACGCGACGATTCTCCGGATTAGTAGTTCAGGGGTTTATCTTTGTGGTCGCCGAAAACGCTACGGCGCGAATAGCTCTGTTCAACTACACTTGACAAACCATGCGCGGTGGCGCACCATCAATGTAGGTGAGGAAAAGCTGTACGCGCATCAACCACAGGAGGGCGGGAGATGAAGGCAATCGGGGCGGTCCGGTGGGCATTGCTGTCGATCGGCTGCATCTGTGTTCCTGGGTTTGTCTTGGGGTGTACAACAGACAAAATCTCGGTCACCGATTTCCAATTCGACAAGGCCGAGTTTTCCCCGGACAAAGACGAAACCAATGACACAGTGAAGATCACGGTCAAGACGAAGGTCGAGATCACCGACTTCCATTACAACGACTCGACCGCGGTATCTCTTTAGTTCCGAGTGAAGACCGAGGGAAGCGGAGTGCCGAGGTGCCATGAGGACTCCATGCGCCGAAAATGGTTCTCCGAGGAGAACGCCTGGCTTTGTGAGCGGCTCACTGTCAGTCAATTACGCCTCCGAA
>JACRCP010000055.1 GCA_016218965.1 Deltaproteobacteria bacterium
GGATGGACCGTGCTTACCTGCGCCTCTCTGTTACCGACCGATGCAACCTTCGTTGCGCGTACTGCGTCCCCAGGGGCCGCGCACAATGCGAGCGGGACTCCGAGCCGCTCGGTATTCGCGAGCTTGCCGCGCTCGCGGCCGCCATAGACCGGGCCGCGCCCGTCTACAAGCTCAGAATGACCGGAGGCGAACCGCTCGTCCGCCCCGAGCTGGCGGATCTTGTGCGACTCCTGCGAGCGTCGCTCCCCCGGGCCGAGCTTTGTCTCACGACCAACGGACTTTTGCTGCGCGCCCAGGCGCCCGCGCTGCGCGAAGCGGGGCTCGATCGAATCAACGTGAGCATGGACGCGTGCGACGGCGGGGCGTTCGCGGCGATAACCGGCGGCGCGGCCCTCGACAAGGTGCTCGACGGCGTCCGCGCCGCGCACGAGGCGGGTTTCGGGCGGGTCCGGCTCAACGCGGTGCTCCTCCGGACGCTCAACCTCCCGCTTCTGGCGCGGATGGTCCGCACCGCCGCCGACCTCGGCTGCGAGATGCGTTTCATAGAGCTCATGAAGTTCGGCCCGGGGGCGGCGCTTTTCGCGGCCGAATACGTCCCGGCGGCCGAGGCGATCTCGGTCCTCTCGCGCGAGTTCATCCACGAGGGCGAAGGCCCGCTCGACGGCACCGCCCGGTGGGCCGTGTTCAGGGACGGCGCCCGCAGCTTCGGCGTGGGATTCATCGCGTCGGTTTCGCGGCCGTTTTGCCACGCCTGCGACCGCGTGAGGCTCGACAGCCGCGGAAGGCTTCACCCGTGTCTCCGCGACGGCGCGTTTCTGGACTGCGCAACCCTGCTCCGCAGCTCCGAACCCGGCGCCGCGTCGCGGGAGATCTCCTCGTTCCTTCGGGCCAAGGTACCGCCCGCCGGGCAGTGGACGCCCCGCGAGATGGTCAGCATCGGAGGTTGAGGTCGGAAGGAGGCGAACAATGCCGCATCTTGGCGCAATGGAACTGATTGTCATCCTGCTCATCGTCCTGCTCATCTTCGGAGCGGGGAGGCTCGCGACGCTCGGAGAGGCGTTGGGGAAGGGAATCAGGAACTTCAAGAAGGCCGTGAGCGGCCGGGACGAGCCGCCCGGGAACGGAAGGCAGGCGTGAGCGCATGGACTTCGAAACGCTTTTGAACGAGTCCTCGAAGATCCACGGCCATCTCTGCCCGGGACAGGTCCTGGGAGTGCGCATGTCGATTCTCGGGCTGCAGGAGATCGGCGTCTCCGACCCCAGGGGCGCCGACCGGAAAAAGCTCATCGTCTTCGTCGAGATGGACAGGTGCGCGACCGACGCGGTGCAGTCCGTGACCGGGTGCACGCTGGGCCATCGGACAATGAAGTTTTTCGACTACGGCAAGATGGCCGCGACGTTTTTCAACCTCGAGTCCGGCCGCGCCGTCCGCGTGCTCGCGCGCGAGAAGTCCCGCGACAGGGCCAAAGAACTGCTGCCCGGACACGCCGACGTCCACAAAGCGCAGCTCGAAGCGTACAAGGTGATGGCCGACGAGGATCTCTTTGACTGGCGTCCGGTGACGGTCGAGCTTGACGTCGCGGACATGCCCGGCAGGCCGCTCTCGCGCGTCCGGTGCGACCGCTGCGGCGAGCACGTCCAGGACTGCCGCGAGGTCCGCATCGACGGCGCGACGCTGTGCCGCGCCTGTGCCCACGGGGCGTATTTCCGCACGATCGAAAACGATCCGGATTCTTGCCACAGAGAGCACAGAGTTCACAGAGATGGCAGGCAACAACCATCGAGTCACAAAAGGACTCTTCCGTGATCTCGCTACCACCAATGGCTCGATTCGTGCCTTTCCGAAAAGATTCTCTCTGTGTCCTCTGTGCCCTCTGTGGCAAAAAATGTGAGGTTACAAATGTGTGAAGCGTGCAACCCGGACGATCTGACGACGGCCGCGACCCGGAAGACGATACCGACCGTCCAGGCCGTGGGCAAGGTCCTTGCCCACGACATCACAGAGATCCGGCCGGGCGAGTTCAAGGGAAGGGCGTTCAGGAAGGGCCATGTCGTCCGCGAGTCCGACGTCGAGCACTTGCAGCGACTCGGCAAGGAAAACCTGTTCGTCATCGACCTCTCCGACGACGAGATGCACGAGGACGACGCGGCTCTTGCGCTCGCGACGGCACTTGCCGGAAGCGGCGTCGTTTTGTCGGGAGCGCCCGAAGAGGGCAAGATCAACCTTGTCGCAGGCATCGACGGGTTGATCCGCGTGAACAAGGACGCATTGCGCGCGTTCAACATGCTTGGCGAGGTCGCGTGCGCGACGCTGCACGACGCGACCGTCGTGAAAAAGGGCCAAATCGTGGCGGGCACCCGGGCGATCCCTCTCGTCGTGAAGCGGAAGCTCGTAAAAGAGGCGGTGCGCGCGGCCGCGGGCGGGGTCGTGTCTGTCGCCCCGATGAGAAGGCCCCGCGTGGGCGTGGTGATCACCGGAAACGAAGTCTTCCACGGGCAGATCAAGGACGCCTTCGCCCCTGTCATCAGGGAGAAGGTCGCCGGATTAAACGGCGAAATCGCCGGTCTCCACTACGCCCCCGACGACGCGGCCGAGATCACGCACCGCTTGAGAGAACAGCTTGATGCCGGGGCGGATCTGCTGATCGCCACCGGCGGGATGTCGGTCGACCCCGACGACGTGACGCGCCACGCGATCCGCGCCGCGGGGGCGCGCGACGTCACCTACGGCTCGCCGGTCCTTCCCGGATCGATGTTTCTCGTCGGCTACATCCCGGCGGGGAACAACGGCACGTCGCGCGAAGTTCCGATCCTGGGCATCCCCGCCTGCGGGATGTACGCGAAGACGACGATCTTCGACCTCGTCCTCCCGCGCATCCTCGCCGGCGAGCGGATAGGCCGATCCCAGCTCGCCGACCTCGGCCACGGCGGCCTGTGCCTCAAATGCCCCGAGTGCCGTTACCCCGTGTGCCCGTTCGGAAAGTGAGTCGTCGACCGTTTTGAGTACACCGGGACCTGTTGCCGTTGTGGCCCCGTGCCGAGACGGAAAAGGGCCCGGGCCTTTTTTCCTTGCACGGCAACCGGCCGCGGACGCGACGGTCCATCGCCTCGATCGCGAAGACGGCTACCCGAGCCGCAGGAATCGGCCGAAACGGGGGATGTTGCGCACGGCCGCCTCGGCGCGGATTTCCTCATCGAGATACAGGTGGGTGTAGGCCGCAAGCTCCGCCTCGCGCCGGGTCAGCCTATCGCCGCGCCGCCGCGCTCGCCGCTGCTGATCCGAACGCACTCCTGGAGGTCGATGACGAAGATCTTGCCATCGCCGGTCTCGTTTTCGCGGGCGCCCCGGGTAATGGCGGCGATGGTCTTTTCGACGAACGCCTCGTTGACGGCGATCTCGAGCTTGATCTTCTTCATGAGGTTGTCCACCTCCTTCACGCCGCGGTAGACGCGCGTGACCCCCTTCTGCCGGCCGCACCCGACGACCTCGGAGACGGTCATCAGGTGGACCTCCTCGATGTCCAGTTCGCGCTTCACGTCCTCGAGCTTGTGGGGCCGGATGATGGCGATGATGTACTTCACGGCGGCTCCTCCTGCGTCCTCAATCGACGAGCGTGTAGCCGGACTCGTGGTGCTGGGAGAGATCGAGGCCCATCGTCTCCTCCTTGACGTCCACGCGGATCCCCACCAGGAGATCCACGAGGTTGAACAGGATGTACGTGCCCGCCGCGGTGAAGACGATGGTGACGCCGGTGGCGAGGAGCTGGATCAGGAACTGCCGGGGGTTCCCGAAGAACAGGCCGTCAGCACCGCCAATCGACTTCTCGGCGAACAGCCCCGTCGCGAGCGCGCCGAATACTCCGCCCACGCCATGGACGCCGAACACGTCGAGGGCGTCGTCGTACCCGAGCGCCGCCTTGACCTTGGTGACCATGTAGAAGCAGATCGCGCCGGCCCCGGTGCCGATGGCTATGGCGGAGAGTGGGCTGACGAAGCCCGCCGCGGGGGTGATCGCCACGAGCCCCGCCACGAGCCCGGTCACCACGCCGAGCATCGTCGGGATCTCGTTGAACCACCAGTCAAGGACCATCCAGGCGAGTCCGGCGGCGGCCGCGGCGGTGTTGGTGGTCACGAACGCGCCAACCGCCGATCCGTTGGCCGCGAGCGCGCTGCCCGCGTTGAAGCCGAACCAGCCGAACCAGAGGAGGCCGGCGCCAAGCACGCAGAACGGCAGGTTGTGCGGGGACCGCGGGCTCCGAATCCCCTCGCGCTTCCCGATGAGCACGGCCACCACCAGCGCGGCGACACCCGCCTTGACGGGGACGACGGTACCGCCGGCGAAGTCGAGCGTCCCGAGGTTTTTCAGCCAGCCGCCGTTTCCCCAGACCCAGTGGGCGAGGGGGTCGTAGATCAGGGTCGACCACAGGATCATGAGGACCATGAACCCCGAAAACCTTATCCGCTCGGCAAAGGCGCCGATCATCAGCGCGGGGGTGATGATCGCGAACATCATCTGGAACGCCATGAAGAGCTGGTGCGGGATGGTTCCCGCGTAGTCGGCGAACGGGGCCGCCCCCACGCCCCTGAGGCCCGCCCAGTCGAGTCCACCGATGACCCCGCCCCTCGTGGGCCCGAATGCAAGGCTGTACCCGAAGAGCACCCACTGGAGCGAGATGAGGCAGATGAGGAAGAAGCACTGCATCAGGACCGAGAGGACGTTCTTCTTGCGCACGAGGCCGCCGTAAAAGAAGGCGAGCCCCGGCGTCATGAGCAGCACGAGCGCGGTCGACGCGAGCACCCAGGCGGTATCCCCGGCATTCATGTCATCTGCCTCCCTGCCCGGCCGCTTCCGATCGCCGGACCGATGCTACGGTAGTCCGGCGCGTCCCGACTGTCAATCTAATAATGCATATTTTGCACATCAACGAGGACAGTAATGCAATATTTTGAATGCAACTGTCGTAGTGACTTTGGGCATGTGCCAAATATGCACATATGTTAGCGCATTTCGACACACGGTATGGACTGTCAGCCTCGCCGCGAGCCACCGGAGGAAGCGCGACGCAAGGCCCGCAGGTAGTCAACGTTGATTCGTCCGTAAAAACCCCTCCGAGAGTGTATGGTCGTGATCATATGTGATCATACGTTGCCTTATGCGATTTATCACGCAGGGGGATCGACAAATCTACGTGGGATGAATACTCTTCCAGCATGTACAAACC
>JACRCP010000406.1 GCA_016218965.1 Deltaproteobacteria bacterium
GAACGGCGCGACCTGGCCCGCGGTGGAGGCCTCCTGGGACGTGGACCAAAACGTCATCCACGCGGCCGTCGTGGGGGGTGAGGCCGCGGAGGTGGATCTCTGGTGCACCACCGGACTCGCCGTCAACGACCGGGTCATCGACACGCTGCCCGACTGCACGACCGCGACCATGCCCGCGGCCGACGACACCGACCTCAGGGATGCGACCTGGGAGCGTTTCCCCATGGCCGCGACGACCGACGGCCAGTGGGAGGCCACGCCTCCGGCCGCTACCCTCACCTACCCTGCCTGCCTCGTTCGGGCCCGCACCGCCGACGAGAAGGTCGCGACCAGCCTCCCGCTGTTCTCCGCACCCCTCTGCGCAGCGTACGGGCTGCCGATGCAGTAGCCCGGACTTCTTGTGGAAAAGGGATAGGCGGGTCATGGAATCTCGTGTTCGTGAACAAAGCTGCGCTCAACCGGAGAAGACCATGGTGAACAGCCTGAGGTTGGCGATCGGTGTATTCTTCACTTGTCTTTTTTCAGCAACCGTCATCGTACCTGTCTGCGGGTGCGACGGGGAGGCGGTTGAGGACGGGCAGGACGGCGCCCTGTCACCTGATTCTTCACTGCCAGCGGATGCCGAGTCGCCGGACACACGTGTCGAAGGCGGACGGGATTCGGGAGGCGACTGGGGTACCGACGCGGGCGAAGACACCGGTTTCGCCGATGGCGGGGACGATGCGGGGCCGGGAGTTTCCTGTGTGGGAGACGCACTGGAAGCCGGACCGTTTTGCGCACGGGTCTCGGCCATGCACTGCTCATGGGCCAGGAGGTGCACCGGGTACCTTCCCGCCGACTGCCAGAATTGGGTGTTGCAAGAGTGCACCCGCATGGTGGACGCGATCTACCAGCCGCTCGTGGAGTACGGCGAGTGGGTGTATCGCTCGGCGGCCTTCGACGCCTGCGAAGCCGCGTACTCGTCCGGATGTCCGGCGGCGAAGCCCGCGGATTGCCGGGAGATGTTCACGCCTTGCCGCGCCCGGGGCGAAACGTGCGTGCAGATGGAGTCGTACGGGTGGTGGGACACGGTGTCGTACCTCCTGCCGTTCACAAACTACTTTCTCCTCGGTGACGGTTGTCCCGACGACGATTACTGCGCCGTGTCCTCGAAGGCTGTGACGTGCGGGACATGCGACGCGCTGCCGCGGGAATTCGAGCGTTGCGGCGTGTGGGAAGAATGCGCCGCAGGGATGCAGTGCCTGGGCGGGTACTGCGTTCCCCTCCCGGGCGAGGGGGAGTCGTGCAAATCCTCGGGCCGTTGCGCTGCGATCGAGACCCAATGCGCGGACGACGGGGCGGGGGACAGGGTCTGTACGCGGAGACCCGGCGTCGGCGAACCGTGCACGCCGTTTGAATCCCCGGAGTGCTACGCCGCGGGCCTGGAGGCTTTCTGCCTCGACGGCGCGTGCGTCAAGGCGCCGGAAGAGGGCGAGGCCTGCGTCGGCCTGGCTCCCGGCTACTGCATGACCGGCCTCAAATGCGAGAGCGGGACATGCGTGGAGCCCGATCCTCCCACGCTCGTCGGGAAAGACGAAACCTGCGGCGGGACCCTGGTTTGCGGGAGTGACGAGCTTGTATGCGCCCCCGTCCAGGAAGGCAGCCAGGACCGGGTGTGCAAGGTGATCCGCAAAGGCTACCTCGGCGAGGACTGCAACTACTGGGAGAAGGGGTGTGCCGACGGCACGTACTGCGGGCGCCTGGGCGGAACGGACTTCTGCATGAAGGCGGCCGGAGAAGGCGAGGTCTGCCAGGGGAGGCCGTCCGATTGCGATGCGGCGACCTGCGCGAACCAGGGATGTCCGGGTAACCCCGTGAGCCGCCCGTGCGGCCCCGGCCTGTACTGCGAGCAGGAGTACCCGCCCCGCGATCCCTGCGCCCAGGTGTTGTGCATACCCTATGGCTCCAAACCAGCGTGTTCGTCCAACCGGGAGTGCGGGCCCGGGATGAAGTGTTACGACAAGACGTGCATCCCCGAGCACGAGCATCCGGAGTTCGAGGGGCCCGTTCTGAACTGCGGCGGCTGAAAGGCGCGATGATGAACCTCAGGCAGTTCCCATTTCCTGTTCTCGTTACATTCGCGGCGGTTGTCCCGCCGTCGGGTTGCGGCTGCGAAGACGTTAAGACCACGACCGATGCAGAACTTGACGGCGGTCACGATGTTGTCTTTGACGGAACGATCGACGCGTCGGCGCAGGACGCGGCAGACGTCGGTTCCGCTCCTGACGCCTGTTGCGCCCCAGGGGACGGAGGACTGGACGGCGGGGATGATGATTCGGGAACAGACGGCGGGGGCGACGCGGGATTCGCGGATGGGGGCGGCTGCACTCCGGTCCCGCTGGGTGTGCCGGGGACATATCAGACTGAAAAGCTCGTGACTTTCGTCAAGGTGCAGCGGGGCGGAAGCACCTACAACGTCTATGTGAGGCAGGTGCGTCCGAAACGGACAGACCATCCGGGCGTTTGCTTCCCTGCGGTGCTCAAGATCCCCGGTGGCTGGGGCGCAGGGGCGCCTTTGATCGATCAACAGGACTGCGCCGTCATGGCGAGCGCCGGGGTCGTCGTGACCGCCTTCAACCCGGAATCGCGGGGAAGCGGCGAAGCCCGGAGCGACGGACCGGTCCCCGAGGACTACAACGGGTACGCCCACCAGGACGACTGCGCCGCCGTGGTCGCCGCGCTTTTGTCGGATTCTCAGGTTGACATGGCGAGGGTCGGAGTCTGGTCGCACTCGAACGGGATCACCATCGCGTCGGGCTGCCTGAACCGCCATCCCGAGCTCGAGGTGAAGTTCCTCATGGATGAGGAGGGCCCTCACTGCCCCAAGGAACTGCTGGCCGATCCGGATGCCCAGATCGACCCGGCCCTGCGCGACAGATGGAGCCAGGTGCTGTCCGAGAAGGTGGGCCCGGGGCTCGATTACGAGAACGAAGACGGCTTCTGGGCCGAGCGCTGCGCGGTCAATCAGATTGGCGGCGTGCGGGCCTCCTATCAGCGGTTCCAGGCCGAGGTGGACCACGCCTTGGGAGTCTACTACCACCACACGGTTGCGATGAACAACACCGCCGTGTCTGGCGGCGTCCCATGGGTCCGCCTGAACACAAACGCTCTGGGTGTCGTTTATGGCGAAAACGATCTGTCGGCGCCCGGTGTTCTGCTTTCGGGAAAACTCGCCGACCATCAACCCGAGCTGCTGTCCATCTTCAAGGAACTGATGGAGCGGTGACGGCAGGGACGGAGCAGGAGGATGTCAATGATCAGATTCGTATCCGGGTGCGTTCTTGCGACAACGATCGTGGCAGCGCTGCATGTGCCTGAAGCGCGCGCCCAGTGCATGCCGGGCATCGACGAATACTGCGACGGGTCGACTGCCTACATGTGCAGGGGTACCGAGCTGCAGCAGTTCGGCTGTTCGCCGGAGGAGCTTTGCGCCGAGACGTACCATCCGTTTGCGCAGTCTGCCATGGGGGTCGGCTGCTGCGACCGCGGCAACGACACCTGCATGGGAGCCACCGTGGTCAGCTCAAGCTTTTCCGGGAGTCTGGAGTTTCACAAGGACTGCGGCACCGTCCAGGGATGCGGCCTCTGCGAGAACCTCCCTCCCGAGGCATGGGGGCTGCCCGCCGAGTCATTCTCCGATCGAATCCCCGACCGGTTTTTCACCTTCACGGCGGACGTGAAGTCCTTTGTGGAGGTGAAGTTCACCACCTCGCCCAACGCCCATTCAGGCCGTCTCATGCTGCGCAGGTCGTGCGCGTCCCCGGACCCCGCCGACAACGTTTTCGTATGGGACTGGATTCGCAGCGGCGGCACGGGATTCATCAGCGTGATCGTCGATCCGGGAACGTACTACGTGGTGGCGGCGATGCTGGATGTGACCAGCATGGGCCAGGACACCAAGGGGCTGATCGGCATCGACGTGCGGCCGGTGACGGACGTCCCGTGCATGGGCGCCCAGGTCATACAAAACTCCGGCCATTACACGAACTCACCGCCCGTACCCGACGAGCTGGGCACGGCCCCGTACCGCCTGCACCTTGAGGAGAGATCGACCGTCACGCTGGAGGCGGCGCCCCCCATCGCCGCGACCCTGGCCCACAGCTGCGATCACCCGCGGGACTCGCGCATCCGATCCAACGAGTGGGGCGAACTTCAAGTGACGCTGCCGGCAGGTGACTTCTGGCTGGTCTTTCCCAACGTCTCATTTTCGTTCGATGTCGCAGTCGAGCCACCCGGGACCCGGTGCGGCAATCCACACGCCGTCCTGGATACGTCGGGCCACCTGGCATTCACCGTCGGGGAGTCCGACCTCCTCCTGGATTTCTGTCCCGACTACTCGACTACCTGTGGAACCCGCGGAAGCGAGACATGGTTCATCCTCGACATCGGCGAACCGTCCCGCGTTCTCGTGGACCTTCTGGCCCCGACCCGCGCTGATTTGATATCCGCGATCCGGAGGACGTGCGACGACTCGCTGGGTACCGAGGCGGTCGTGGACGGCGTGCAGATGGCTGCCAGCCTCCAGCCCGGGCGCTACTCGCTGGTGTTTGACCACTGGTCTGAGGATTCTTTTGACGTGGAGGCATGGGTGGCGATTATTCCCGAGGGGATCGACGGGGGGACGGACGGTGCGACCGACGCCGGGGGAACGTGGGACGTCGACGAAACGGATGCAGGTCTTGATGATGCCGGCACGGGAGACGGAGATCCTCAACCGGACGCACGTTCCGATGACGTCGGAGAATGGGAGGACTTCGGTACCGGCGACGGCAGCGTCCCGGAGGACGTCGGAGAAAGGAATGACCGTGGAACGCCCGGAGACGGAGGCCGCTTTGAGACAGAGCCCGATGTGAGCACACCGTGCGGGGAGAGTTCGTCAGGTTGCAGCTGCAGCTCGCTGCGCTGCGCATGGTGACCGTGTCGAAACGATTTTCAAGGAGTTCCGGGAGTCGCTGACGCATGAACCCCAGTCGCCATGGGTCGGTCAGGATGGGGTGCTGAAAAGGCAACGTGAACATCAGGGAGGTTTTCATGCCCGGAATTGCCCTGCGCGCGACGCTTGTCGTTCCCTTCCTGGCATACGGGGTCTTGCCGGTCGCTTTTGGCTGCGGTGAAGTCGGGATACAACCCCTGTGGGAATCACCGGACAAGGGCTTTGCGGAGACTGGAGACGGCGGACATACTGACGACAGCGGGTCTTCATCAAGCGCGGACGCGGACCTGCCTGATGCAGGAGCGGGGCAGGACGCGGGTTCTCAGCGCGACGGTGAAACTCCATCCGACACCGGAGGGGACGGATGGGGGACGGATGCTGAAGCGGAAGCGGGTGTGGATTCGGGAGCGGCTGAGGATGCGGGCGCCTTGACCGACGCCTCACCGGGCGATGGAGGCGACGGGGGGTTGACAGGGTACCACCCCGAGGCGTGGGCCTCGGGAAAAAACCATGGCACCAAGGCAAAAGCGGGCCTGGATTACTGTGCCATGTGCCACGGACAGGACCTTGGCGGCGGCGTGACGGGTGTCTCGTGCGAACTCTGCCACGGCGGTTGGAAGCAGGATTGCACCTTCTGCCACGGCGGCCTAGAAGACCAGTCGGGCGCCCCACCGGTGGATACGAATGGCGTCACATCCGCAACACAGACGACGGTCGGTGCGCACAGCTCGCACGTTCAGGCGAAATCCGGTATTGCCGTCCCCATGGACTGCGTGGAGTGTCACAACAAGCCGATTGATGTGTTCACGCCCGGACATGTCGACGCCGGCCCTGCGGAGGTGGCGGCGCTCGATGGGCTGGCAGTCGCCATGGTCTGGGACCGCCTCAGCGCCGAATGTTCCAACGTGTATTGTCATGGTTCCTTTCCGGGCGGCAATGATTTCAGGCCTGCCTGGACCAAGGTTGACGGCACGCAGGCGGCGTGCGGCACATGCCACGATCTTCCACCGAAGACGGGCGAACATCCCGATCCGTCCAACGGCCATTCCGGGATGGGCAAGAACTGCAACGTCTGTCACGACGGGATCACCAATAAGGACGCAACGTTCATCAGGGCGCCGAACCTGCACGTCAACGGGACGGTCACTGTTAATTTCAAGCCCGGCGGTACGTGGGACCCGGTCGGAAAATCCTGCGCTCCTGCGTGTCACGAAGCCAGGAACTGGGAATGATTCGGGGGCGGTCAAGCAGACACCGATCCCGATGATGGAGGGGAGATGGACGCCGGCGGGGATGGCGCCGGTGCCGGGCCCGACGGTTGTCGCACCGTTGTGGAGGAGTGCCGTACAGAAAGAGAGGATGTGGCATGCGAACTTCAGATGTCGTCGTTGCTTCAATCTGCCTGATCGTCTTTGCCGTGTGCCTTGCGGGCGGAGGATGCGGGTGCGGCGGGGACAAGACGAACGGGACGGGGGACACCGACTTCGCCGGTGACGGCAATACGGCCGACAGCGGCATTTCTGATGTCGTTTATGCGGATGCCGGACCTGACGACACCGCGGATGCCGGACATTTGGACGCGGGAGGCGACACCGGTTCCATCGGCGCAGGCGGCGACGGCGGTGCGGACGCGGGCGCCGTTGTGCACGTCCTCGGCTTCACCGGCGCCGGGTTCCTGCCCATGCACAATCAGGCGAAGCTTCGGGAGTTCCTCGATTCAATGGGCTACGTCGGCGAAGACGAATTCTACAGCGACGCGGTCGGGCACATGCAGGCCCTGTCAGGCGGGATGGCCCGCCAGGAGTTCTTCTACGTCGGCGGTGGCGTGTTCGCGGGTCAGGATGCCTTGTACGCGAAGATGGACGCAGAGGGGTTCGAGAAGTACGGGACAGTGAATCCGATCCGCGAGGCTGAGGGACTGGACCCTGCCTTTGAAGATTCCTTGACGACGCTTGTCGAAGGGCATCCCGAGATATCCGCCTGGCAGATCGGCAACGAACCGGACCTCCTGTGGCAGGATTTCACGCTTTATCCGGCGTTCTTCATCAGGGCGCAGCCGGTCATCCGGACGGCCTGTCCGTCCTGCACAATCCTCCTCGCCGGCATCAGCAACCAGTGGAGCGCCTCGGCGGAGAGCCACGTCCGCTACGACGGGTTCCTCGGCGAGATCGCGAAGGCGGCGCTTTCGGGAAGGCCGTTCGATGTCTTCGACTTTCACTATTACAAGGAGACCCCTTCGGCCAACGAGATTGTTGCGGCGGTTACCGGCTACCGTTCGCTTCTCGTGGAGCACGGCCTCGGAGAAGGCGTGGTCTTCTGGTGCACCGAGACAGGAACCTACTCCGGAGATCCCGCCGCGGCCGAGTTCGGTTCCAGAACCGAAAACGACCAGGCGCGCGATCTCGTGCGGACGGTCGTCTGGATGGCGGCGGAAGGCGTCTTGAGGGTCTTCTACTGGACCGTCATCGAAGGATGGGGCAACATGGGTCCGGAGGGGTTTTTCGACCAGATGGGTCTCGTGTACAACGGTCTCGGCGAAGAACCAGCACTCGGCATCGCCGCGGGGGCCCAAAAGAAGGCCTACACGACGTACGGCCTGCTTGCGAAGTCCCTGCAGGGGACCGTCGCCGCCGGGAGGGTTTCGTCAGGCGTCTATCGATTCGACCGCGAACAGGGCCCTGTATACGTCGTGTGGGACGAGGACTCGTCGGGCATGGTGACGGTCGGCGGTATCCCGGGCGAAACCGTGGCGGTCAAAGACCTCGTCCCCGACGATCAGGGCAAGGCCGCCGAGTATACCGTCGAGGTGACGGGAGCCACGGTCTCGTTGTCCGTCGGGGAACTTCCTCAACTCGTGTCGCCGGATTCGCGTTAAAGGGGAAACCAACGATGAAATCCATCCCGCAAGCCCTCTGCATCGCTGCGATGTTCTTCCTGGCCATGTTTTTTCTGGCCGCTGGCTGCCGCGGCGACACGGTTGAAAACGGGTCTTACGGGGACGCGGGAGCCGCCTCAGATTCGGGCGGGACGCCGCTCGATGGAGCCGCCATGAAAGATGGCGGCTCGGAGGATCATTGGGCGGGAGGCGACGGTGCGGTCAGTGACGGCGAAACGGCGATCGACGCGTCGCCGGATGCGACGTGGGATGCCGGCGCCGCACCGGATGGCGGAGGCCCGGCCGAAGCCGGGACGTGCCGGCCCTGCGAGCCCGGCGAGCGGTCCTGCGACGGCCTGCGGGTCCTCTCGTGCGTCCTTTTGGCGGGCGGCTGCACAGACTGGAGCGTCGAGAAGACCTGCACGCGCTTCGAGACGTGCGCGGAACCGGCCTTCGAGTGTTCCTTGCCCGAGACCGAGCCTCCGGGTGCCAGGAAGGCAGGGATCGCCGGCGCATCCTGGGGCATCGGTGTCGAGAGCATGCTGTTCGATGGCACAACTGCGCTCGTGTCCTACGGCAACGCCGAAGGCGGCAGCCGGTACATGGGTTTTCTGCGCTTCGACGCCGCCGGTCTTGTCCGGCCCCCGGCCCCGGCGACGATCGACGACCAGGAGTCATCGCTCTCGCAGGCCGGCGGCCGCACCTTCGTGCACTGGCGGGACTTCGGCTCGCACGCCTCCTTCGGCGAGCTCAGCGCCGCCGATGCCGTGGCAAAGACGATCGGCAGCGACCACAACGGCATGGGCCAGAACGTCCACTCGTTCGGCGTCGGGTCGGGCGTGCTTCTCTATCAGACATCCGTGGTGGGAGGTTCCAGCGCCTATCTGGGGTTCTTCGATCCGGAGACGTTTACGGTCTCCTGGGGCGGCGAGAAGCCGCTTTTCCAGTGGTGGACATCCACCGTCGCCGCAACGGAGTCGCCGGGCGGGTTCGCGGCCGCGTGGCTCACGGAGGACGGCACCGGGCTGGCGTTCGGCAGGTTCAGCGGAAACGGCCTGCGGGTGGGCGCCGCCGAAATCAGCGCACTGCCGGCAACCGAAAGCTCCGCATCGGCGCTCGCGCTCTTCCGGAACGGTGAGGATCATTTGCTAATCTGGACGTCCGAGGAAAAGGTTCTTCACCAGAGTCGGTTCGATTCCGCGGGGACGTTGGCGGCGGACATCGTGCCAGATACCGGCGGACTCATGCTTCGGAGCGCCCGCTTCGTGGGCCGGAGCGGTTCCGAGACGCTGGTTTCCTGCCGGCCGGATACCGCGGGCGGGGCGTTGGTCGTTCTACGGATCGGGTCGGACGGGACCCTCCTGGGCGATCGCCTCGTAAACAGCCTCGGCGGGATCGCCGCGTTCGTGGATGGGAGACTTGCCGTGGCCTGGGGCGTACCGGACGAGGGAATCGGGTACGCGGTGATGACGTTCCCGTGAAGGGAGCGGACCCATGCCGACACTACATCATCGCCTTGAGCAACCCCGGCGCCACTGGCTACCACGTGACCGCCTCGACCGATTGATTCCTGGTGCCGCCTTCGCTCCCGGCGACGTGGCCCGAGGGAGGTCGTTTGACGATTCGATCGGCCCGTGGCACAACGGAGTGACTGGACGCGGCGATGGACGTTGATTCGAAAACTCGTTTGACAACTGCCGTGCTGGATACCGTTTCTGCGCGTTCGTTGGCGGGCGCCACAAGGAGATCGTGACGCATGGCACTCGAAGGTATGAGGGGGAAGGTCGGCATTCTCGGATTCGGCATGAGCAAGTTCGGGCCGAATCTGTCCCGGCAGGACTACACGCACTACGCGGCCACCGCCTATGTGAAGGCGCTCAAGTGTGCGGGCATCTCGCCGGACGACATCGAGAACGTGGTGTACGGCCACTACAACCCGCTCTTTCGCGGTCAGATCATGGGGGACATCTACGTCAACGAGGCGATCGGGATGGAGCTTCGGCCGACCCTGCGGGTCGCGGCCGGGGGCGCGACCGGCGCCGCGGCGATCGACGCGGGCGTGACGTACGCCCTCTCCGGCAGGGCGGACATCGTGCTCGTGCTCGGGTTCGAGAAGTGCAGCGACACGCACAACTTCGAGTCCGGGGAGGGCATATCCGAGGCCCTGAAGGCGATCTCCTTCTCCGCGGACACCGTCTGGGAGGAGTCGCTTGGGTTCACCGCGGCGTCCAGCTATGCGCACACGGTGAACGCCTTCGTGGCGGAGCACGAGGGCCATCCCAACGACGAGGAGGCGTCCATCATCGCGGTGAACCACCACAACAACGCCTTGTACATCCCCGAGGCGCACTGCTACGGCCAGAAGGAAGTCACGGTGGAGAAGGTGATGGCGTCGCCGATGATAAGCAGCCCGTTCCGACGCGGGCACAACTGCCAGATCTCGGAGGGCGCCGCGGCGCTGATCCTGATCACCGAGCGGAAGGCGAGGGAGCTGGGCGTGGCGGACCGGGTCGTGTGGATCACCGGCATCGGCTGCGCCACCGACACCGGGATGGTCGGCCTTCGACCAACCATTGCCGAGTACATGAGCGGGTCCGTCGCCATGCGGCGGGCGTACGCCGCCGCCGGCATCACGAACCCGCAAAAAGAGCTGGGCGCGGTCGAGATACACGATCCGTTCGCGCACGTCGTGTACATGGCGATCATGGAGATCGGGATCTGCCGGACGTGGCAGGAGACGAGCAGACTTATAAGGGACGGCTTCTTCGCGAGGGACGGGCGCCTGCCGATGAACCTGAGCGGCGGGCTCATCGGGATGGGGCACCCCGTGGGCGCCACCAACATCGCCCAGGCCGGCTGGCTGTTTCTGCAGCTGACGGGACAGGCCGGCGCATCGCAGGTGGACTTCTCCGGAAAGCCCAGAGCGGCGGCGCTCAAGGGCATGGGCGGCCCCGGCGACTGCTACTGCTACGGCATCGTCCTGCAGCGCTGAAGGGCGCGCCCGGCTTCGGACAGTCAACCTCTGGAGGATCGACAGATGGCCCTCTCGAAGAAGGCGGCGGGGGAGATCGCGAGGAGGAACCTGATCGACCCGGCGCTGGTCGAGAAGGCGGCCGCCGCGGAGATCGACGGCCGGGCGGGCGCGGACGACGTGCTTCGCGTCCCGTTCCGCATCGGCGTCACGCTCAACCGCTCGATGGCCCACGCGTCGCGTTTCTTCCGTGAGCTCCGCGACCGCGGCGTGTTCTACGCGGGGAGGTGCCCCGCCTGCGGGCATGTCCTGTTCCCGCCGGTGCGCCCCGTGTGCCTGCGCTGCATCAAGAAGGGGGAGCTTTGGGAGTACGAGCCTCTCGAAATCGGGCCGGAGGTCGGGGGCACGGTCGCCGCCGTCAGCAGGCTCGTCCGCGGGACCTCCAAGGACCTCGGCAAGGGCGACCGCTACCCGTGCCTGATCAGGGCCGACGGCGCGGACAACGCGCACTGGCAGCTCGTGCATCCGGTCGAAGGCAGGACAATCGAGGTCGGCGCCCGGGTGAAGTCTGTCCTGGTCGACCAGGCCGACCGCACCGGCGAGGTCGGCGATTTCTCGTACAGGCTGGCGTAGCCCGGGGCGGCCCTGCTGCCTGCACCGGCCGCCCGCGGCGGAGGTTTCTGCATGGATTTCAGCCTCACGACCGAACAGAAGATGATCAAGGACACGGTGCGCGACTTCGCGAGGAAGGAGATCTGGCCGCTGGCCGGGCGGATCGACGAGGAGGACTGGTTCCCGGAGGGCCTGTTCAGGCGGATGGGGGGGCTGGGGATGCTCGCGATACCGATCCCCGAGGAGTACGGCGGGGCGGGGGGCGACATCGTGGGCCAGATGCTGGCGCTGGAGGATCTCTCGCGATGCAGCCCCTCGGTGGCGCTGTCGTTCGGCGCGCACGCGAACCTGTGCATGTACAACCTGCACCGCAACGGCAGCGAGGAGCAGAAAAGGCGGTTCCTCCCCCCGCTCGGATCGGGCGGGATGATCGGGTGCCTGGCGCTCACCGAGCCGGGCGCGGGGTCGGATGCGATGAGCATCCGCACGACGGCGAGGAGGTCGGGCGGCGAGTACATCCTGAACGGGACGAAGACGTTCATCACGAACGCGCCGATCGCCGATCTGGCGATCGTCTACGCGAAGACCGACCCGGGCGCCGGGCCGAAAGGGATAACGGCGTTTCTGGTGGAGAAGGGGTCCCCGGGCTATTCGGTCTCCAGAAAGATCAAGAAGATGGGGCACCGGGGCTCGCCGACGGGCGAGATCATCATGGAGGACTGCCGGGTGCCCGAACGAAACGTGCTCGGCATCGAGAACAACGGCGTGGCGGTGATGATGAGGGGGCTGGACGTGGAGCGGGCGTTCTTCGCGGGCGAGGCGGTCGGGATCGCGCAGGGGGCGTTCGACCTCGCGCTGCAGTACGCGAAGGAGCGGGAGCAGTTCGGGCAGCCGATCGGCGGCTTCCAGCTCATCCAGGCGAAGCTGTCCGACATGTACGCGGACATCGAGGCCGGGCGGCTTTTGTGCTACAAGGCGGCGCAGCTCGCGATGGAAGCGGAGCGGGGTGGCAAGGGGACGGAGATCCACAAGCTGGCGGCGGCGTCCCTGATGTTCAACGCGCGGATGTGCAACCGCGTGGCCGACGAGGCCGTCCAGATACACGGCGGGTAACGGCTACACGATGGAATACCCGGTCAATCGTTTCTACCGGGACGCGAAGCTCTTGACGATCGGCGCGGGGACGACGGAGATACGACAGCTGATCATCGCGAGGGAATTGCTGAAGTGACCGGACCGTTTCATGGTGGAGTCCCGCCCATGCCGGAAGACATCGTCATCGACATTGCCGCCATGAGTGCCGCCTTCCGCGACCTCGTTCCCTTCAACAGCGCCCTGGGGTTGTCGCTGGAAGACGCGTCGGTGTCCCCGGCCGTCGCCGTCTTGCGGCTGCCCTGGGCCGGACGCTTGATCGGAAACCCCGAGACCGGCGTCATACATGGAGGCGCACTCACCGCGCTCCTCGACGCGGCAGGCGGATTGTCGGTCTTCTTGAAGCTCCGGCAGCCCACGCCCATCGCCACGCTGGATCTTCGTATCGATCACCTCAAGCCTGCAACACCCCGTCGCGATGTGCTGGGCCGGGCCGAGTGCTTCAAGACCACGCGCAACGTGGGCTTCGTGCGCGCCATCGCCTACCACGACGACCCGAACGACCCCATCGCCACCTCCGCCGCCACGTTCACGATATCCACCAAGGGCAAGGCGGTCACCGGGCACGAGATCTTCGGGCGAAAGGAGACGCCATGATCTCGACCGTGGAGGCCATCGCCGAAGCCAAGCGCACCGGCGACTGGAACCGGCTCATTGAGACGCTCCCCTTCATGCGCTTTCTGGGAGTGCGGCTGGAGGAACGCGGCGGACAGCTCCTGGGGCGCATGGGGTTCGCCGAGCACCTCGTCGGCAACCCCAGCCTTCCCGCGCTCCACGGCGGAACGCTGGGCACCCTGCTGGAGGCCTCGGCGCAGATCGAGTTGCTCTACCGGGCCGAGACGGTGGTGCTCCCCAAGACCATCACCATCACCGTGGATTTTCTACGCAGCGCCAGGCCCGTCGAGACCTTCGTGCGCGCCTGCATCAAGAAGCAGGGCCGGCGGGTCACCACCGTGCAGAGCGTGGCGTGGCAGGAGGAGGAGAGCAAACCGGTCGCCACCGCCACCGTGCACATGCTCATCATCGGACCCGAGCAGGACGCTGTCCTTCCCGAAAACACGACCGGTGACGCTTCGAAACGCGACCCACGTTGATCGCGAGACCGATCGTCCCTTCGATGCCTGTGCGCCTGAGAGGGAGATGCCCTCGAGGATAGCCTCTCTCTTTGGCGCACGTTCGGCCCACGGTCAAGACCTGTGCCCCTGGACCCCGAACCATTCCCCCGTTAGGCCGACAAGCCGTCAACGTGACGGTAACCTCGGCTTCTCACCCCCTCCACGTTGACAACCGCAAGACCGCGCCTTGCGTGCCGCCGCTGGTTTATTTGTACTCTCGCCGGAGGGGAAAAACCGCCATGATTGTTCCCATCGACTCCTCACGAGAATGCGCCGATGTTTTCCTTTAGGAAGGCGTCGATGCTGCGGGGGGCCTTGCCGGTAACCAGCTCAATCGTTCCCGTGGTGGGTTCGGCCAGGCCGCGACGCACGCCCTGGTGCAGGGTGACCATGCCGTAGGCGTACCAGGCGTCCATGCCCATGCCCTTCATGGCTTCGAAGGCGGCGGCGTCGGGCACGGGGACATAGGGAACCTCCCGGCCCAGCAGCCTGCCGAGGCGGTCGGCCACTTCCCCGTAGTTCAGGGCCTCGGATCCGGTGAGGTCGTAGACGAAGCCCTCGTGCCCAGGCTTGGTGAGCGCCGTTGCGGCCACGTCGGCGATGTCGCGGGCGTCGATCCAGGCAAGGCGGCCCTCTCCTGCGTTCACGTAGACCGGCTGCCCCGCTGTGATGCCCAAGGAGAAGAAGGCCACCCAGTTCTGCATGAAGGAATTGGGGCGCAGGATGGTGAAGGCGAGTCCCGAGGCCTCAAGGGCACGCTCGGCGCGGGCGTGGGCCCGCATGAGGGGATTGGACGAATCGGCGCTGGCGCCGTTGGCGGAGAGCTTAACCACGTTCTTTACGCCCGCGACCTTTGCCGCCTCGATGGCGCCGAGTTCCAGTGGGCCGAAGTGGGAACCGGCGGACAGCAGAAAGAGCTTGTCCACGCCCTGAAGGGCCGCTTTGAGGGATACAGGATCTCCAAGGTCGCCCTTCACGGCCTCCACGCCCTGGGCCGCAAGGGCCTTCAGGGAGGCTTCGCTTCGGGTAAGAGCCTTGAAGGTCGCGCCTTTGGCCTTGAGGGCCGAAACCAGGTGCTGGCCGACCTTCCCGGTGCTTCCGGATACGAGGATCATGCTGTTCTCCTTTTCGATTGTTGCAGTCAAGTCGACTGTGACCTGATATTATGGTGCTTGCTCTAAAATGGAAAGTAGGCACTATCTTGGAAGGTAGGCACCCAATGGTTCGCAAGGCATGCGCCCACGCCCCCAACGTATTGAACGCCCAGTGCCCCACCCGCATGGTGCTCGACCTCATCGCCGACAAATGGACGACGCTGGTGATCTACCTCCTGTCCCAGGGCACGAAGCGATACGGCGAGCTGCAGCGGGAGATCGGCGGCATCAGCCAGAAGATGCTCACCCAGACCCTCCGAAAACTCGAAGGGGACGGACTGGTGAAGCGCACGGTCTATCCGGAGATCCCGCCCAGGACGGAGTACACCCTCACGGAGCTTGGAACCACCTTGCGGGAGCCCCTGGGCGCCCTCTGCCAATGGGCCGAGATCCACATCGGTGAAGTGGAGAAGGCCCGTCACACCGCCGCCCGCAAGCGCGCCAAGGTTCCGGCAACCCTCAGCGCCTGAGCCAGGCTTCAGCGTCTGCTCACAGTGGGGTGGCGCTTCTCCCCGTACCTCAGCATCGAGACGAAGGAACCACAACTGGAGCAAGTTCATCAGGCCCGAAGAGCTCACCGAGTTGATTGTCCGGCATGGGCTCGCCATGCGCGACACCAAAGGCATCCAGTTCGCGGGGTTCCGGAGGGGCGGGTTCAAGGCAAAGGTTGGCGGTAAACCGGGCATCGCCTACATCGGCTATGCAACGAAACAACGGTGAGGTTTAGGGATTCGCTCCGAAAAAGGACAAGAGGGTGGCGACCATCCTTGCCGAGCTGCGCGCCTTGGGCAGCGAGCGGGGCCGGGCGGGTATGGCCCGGTACGGCATCAACGTCCACAACGCGTTCGGCGTGTCCGTCTACGAACTTCGCAAGCTTGCCAGGCGTCTTGGAACCGACCACAACCTGGCGCTCGCGCTCTGGGCGACGGGGAACCACGAGGCGAGGCTGTTGGCCTGCTTCATCGATGATCCGGCAGCGGTCACCGAGGAGCAGACCGAGACCTGGGCCCGCGACTTCGACTCCTGGGACATCTGCGACCAGGCAACGACGAGCCTCTTCGATCTGACGAAGCACGCGTGGGCCAAGGCGAACGGGTGGGCGCAGCGCGACGAGGAGTGGGTCAAGCGCGGCGGCTTCGCCCTCATGGCGGGCTTGGCGGTCCACGACAAGTCTGCTGCCGACCGGGCTTTCACGAAGATGCTGCCGCTCATCGAGCGCGCCGCGACCGACGACCGCAACTTCGTGAAGAAGGCGGTCAACTGGGCTCTGCGCAACATCGGCAAGCGCAACCGGGCGCTCAACGCCGCCGCCATCGCGTGCGTCGAGAGAATCCGCGCCGCTGCGAACAAGCGCGCCGGCGCGGACCGTGGTGGCGGCCCTGGGATACGCAGCGCTCGATGGGTGGCCACCGACGCGCTCCGAGAACTCACGTCCGAGAAGCTGAAGACACGTTTGGAGAGGACGATGAGGCTCCGGCGCGCCCGAAAAAGAGCAAGGACGGAATAGCGCCGTACTGCTCTCCCGGGGTAGGGAATGATCGAGGTGAGGCATGCCAGAGAAGGAAAGCACATCGAGGGACTACCGAGAGCGGATCAACCGGGTGATCTTCCACATCGAAAGCCACCTCGATGAGAAACTGGATTTGCAGGACCTCGCGAAGGTGGCTTTCTTCTCTCCTTTTCATTTTCACCGCATCTTCACCGCCTTCACCGACGAGCCCCTGGGGAACTTCATTCGTCGGTTGCGGCTTGAGAGATCCTCCAAGCATCTGTTGCACCTGGCCGCGCCGGTCACCGAGGTGGCATTGACCGCAGGCTACGAGACGCCGGCGGCGTTCACCCGAGCGTTCTCGGCGCACTTCGGCGTCAGCCCCACCGAATACCGCAAGAGGAATAAACCAGCTCGGATGCTCGGAGCGAAACCACTCGACCTAACAACCAGGAAGGAGAAGCGGAACATGAAACCAGAGATACGCAATGTCGAACCGATGCCAGTGCTGTTCGTCCGAAGAACGGGACCATACAGCCAAGCTGCCGGCGAAGCCTTCGGGGTGTTGTGCCAGTTCGCAGGCCCACGCGGGCTGCTGGGCCCAACGTCACGAATGATCGGCATCTCGCACGACGACCCTCACGTCACAGCCGAGACGAAGCTCCGCTACGACGCGTGCGTGACCGTCGACCACGAGGTGAAGCCCGAGGGCGAGATCGGGCTCAAGACCATCGCCGGTGGCGGATACGCGATCTTCGTGCACTCGGGGCCCTACGAGCTGTTCCAGAGGACCTACGACCAGATCTTCAAGGAGTGGCTCCCCGACAGCGGGAAACAGTTGAGGGAGGAGCCCTGTTTCGAGATGTACATGAACGATCCGCACCGGACCAAGCCGGAGGATCTCCGGACTGAGATCTGGCTGCCCATCCAGTGACAGCGCGTCTCAGGTGGTTTCCGCCGTCTTGTGGGCAGTTCGTCTCTGGTGGTGTCGCGGTCTACATCGACCCAACGTGCCTGAGCACGTACTTCGCCAAGCACCCCGGGCGCGTTGAGTTCTCGATATGATCTGAGGAGGTCGATGGCATGCCCGGATAGGGACTTGCCCGTCGATAAACATCCCCGTTCACGGAGAAGCCGGCGTCTGCGACTTTTCGGCCGGCACGTACGATAGGCGCCGGTTCGGCAATGACAGCCTTGCGAACGGCTTCCATCGTTTGCGGGGCGGCCGCATAGAACCCCATGCCCCAACGGCAGTCGTTCGGCGTCACTTCAAGGAAGACAGCTGGGATATCGAGCCAGTAAGAAGTGAATTGCCGGAACACGAACCATGGAAGGTGGCAGCTGTCCTATGCGTTGTCGCTCCCCTCGAGGTTCACGAGGATACGTCTCAGGAACTCCTCGAACTGCGTCCTTTCGCTCTTCTGGAACCCTCGATACCACACCTCTGTCATCTCGGCTGATACGCTTCGGCGCTCGCCGGAATTGACCCGCCTATGCTCACGAGAATTGATCCATCTTTGAGTTGCAACACCTTCCCTTGGCGGTAGATACGCCCCCCGTGATGTCGGCCGAGGATAGCTGATCCGATCAACAACTGGTAACAC
>JACRCP010000056.1 GCA_016218965.1 Deltaproteobacteria bacterium
TGCGGGTGAATCCATGATGGCCAGTGGAACTGCCGGTAGTTGGGGTTCTGGGTGAGCCGGAAGTAGGTCGTGTCGTGCAGGCCGTTGGGCGTCGAGTAGACCCGCATCCGGCCGCCGGGCAGGAGGCACATGCGCAGCGCCTTCCACGCCTTCTCCGGTATCCACGCGGCCTCGTCCACGTAGAGCCGGTTGACATGGAGCGACCTGAACGCCTCGCCGTAGGCGCCGGCGGGCCGGAAGTGGAGCACCGAGCCGTTGGTGAACTCGATCCGGTAGTACGGCTTGCGGACGATCTTCTGGTTGCCGTAGCGGTTGCGGGCGACCGAGGCTGCGAGCGGCTCGCTGCTCTCGACCTGGAAGTCCAGCTCCTCGATGAGCGTGTCGAGGTGCCCCTGGAACGGCGCGGCGATGAGCGCCAGGCCGCCCTGAGTGATGAAGGCGTAGTGCAGCGCATCGGCGACCAGCGACACGCTCTTGCCCGTCTCACGGCCGTCGCGGTGGATGACGACCTCGTCGGGGGCGCAGTTACAAGTCAAACCAGGAATTGACCAAATGTAACCACCAGGTGCTTTCAACTGTTCCCCCGCAACGGTACTCATGGAGTCGGGATCACGGAGGTAACATCGCACGATGATTCGGCTCAGGGTGCTCGTGGGGCGGAGGGTTCGGGAGATTCGAAAAGAACGCGGGCTCACGCAGGCGAAGCTCGCCGAGATGACCGACGTGAGCCACGTTACCATCGGGTACTACGAGCGCGGAGTGAAGTTCCCGTCGGCCGAGACGCTCGAAAAACTGGCGGCGGCTCTGGCTGTCCGCGTCGAGGATCTTTTCAAGGAATCCGCGGCGGACTACTTAGGCGAGGACCGGCGCGAGGCGTTCAAGGGGCTTGTGCACTCACTCCGTCACGATTCGCCCGAGTACATCCGAACCGTCGGCAAGCTTGTCGACGAGCTCAAAAAGGGAAAAAGCTGACGCGGCGGTGTTTCGACCGCACGTGGCGAACGGGCGCCCCCGTCGGATTTGGGCAACGCGAAGGTCAAGGTAAACCGTGACCGCGTTGGCTTACATCAGTCGTCGTGGTATACATTCGGCAGGGAAGGAGGCGTTGCCAAATGGAAACCACCGCCACCATCAAAGGCCAGATTGTCATCCCGGCTTCGGTGCGGAAGAAGTTCGGCATCAAGGGGGGGACGCGGCTCAGCGTCGATGTCGATGAACCGTCCGGGAAGATCATCCTCACGCCGATCACGGGGGAGTTCGTCAAAAGCCTGTACGGACGCCACAGGGGGAAAGGGCTGCTCAAGGAGCTGATGGCCGGGAAAAAACGCGAAAGGGACCGCTGATGGCCGACAGTCCGCTCGTGCTCGACTCGTGGGCCGTGCTTGCTTTTCTGGGCGGGGAGCCGAAGGGAAAGGACGTCCTCGACCTCATGGCGCGGGCCAATGACGGGGGCGTGCCGCTGCTCATGTGCGTCGTGAACGCGGGAGAGGTCTGGTACACCGTAGCGCGGAAGGTCTCCCCCGATGCCGCGGACGAGGATATCGACGGTCTCGTCAGACTCGGGACTCAGTTCGTCGACGTCGGGTGGGATCTGACGAAACTCGCCGCGGGCTTCAAGTCCCGGTACCGGATGTCTTATGCAGATGCCTACGCCGCCGCGCTCGCAAGTCAGCGCGACGCAGCCCTCGTCACCGGGGACCCGGAGTTCAAACCCCTCGCACGGGAACTTCGCATCAAATTCCTGTGACGGGCTTGTCGCGCCCCGCACCTTTGTACGTGCGAGCCAGCGCAAGCAGGCACGCGAGGTCCATCAGGAACCCGAACGCCATGAAGCCGTAGTTCTGCTGGGGGTATCCAGGACCACCCTCAACGACAGCCCCGGACTTCGACGATCACCGCCGCGCCCGAGGACCACGAACTGCGAGCCTGTTTTCAGGCCGAGTTCGTTGCGGACCGTCTCCGGGATGACGACCTGCCCTTTGGATGACATCTTCGTGTCTAAAAAACCGCTGGCGCCGGGTTCGAACGGGTGTATTATCCGGACCGGGGTATCTTTTTGGCTACGGCGCGCGCGGATGGACCCTTTTTTTGACAGTCCCGACCACGACTACCGGTACTTCCAAAAGTGCCTGCGCAAAGGGGAGTACCGCAAGGCGTACCGGTGTTGCGAGAAACGGCTCAAGTCGTTCCCGGACGACGACGCGGTCTTGGTCGACATCATCAATCTCTGTCTCGATGAGCTTCGCGACCCCGCGAAGGCGCGTTTCTGGCTCCTCCGGCGGATTCGGCACGGATCGACGTGGCGCGACCGTGCCTTGTTGGCGCAAATCGAACGCGACCTCGGGGATTTCGATGCCGCGCGCGACCATCTGAAGACGGCGAAGGCTCTCGCCAGAGGAGACAAGAGAGATCGCCGCAGCGGTCCGGACCCGGACGAAGTTCTGTCCGAAATCGAGCGGTCGGTGACCCGGGCACGGGAGATCGCGCTGTACAAAAGATCCGTTCTCGAAAAGACGGAGCGTTTGGCGGCCGAGAAGCCCCGGGTAAAGGCAAAGGAGCCGAACGCGGCAATTCAGCAGGAGTTGCCGCTTTGGCCGGCTTCGGACAAACCGCCTGCGTTCGCCCGCGCAGCGGCAGCGCCCGCCGTGACGGAGCACCCGCGCCATGATGCTCACGCACCTCACGAAACGGGAACGCCCGCGCGGGCAACGCCTGCCGCGCCGCCGCCCTCACCGGCCAAACATCGGATCGCCGTCGAGATTGCCATCCCCGAACCGGCCGTGCTCGACGCTTCGGACACGCGGGCGCCCCTCGCGGAGTGCCGGCTGCTCATCGACTATCATCTCCTGGACCTCCAACGTTCTTTCGAGGACCTGGTCTGCCTGGGCGCCGTGAAGAACGTCGAGCGGTACTGGTATCAGGTGGAGACCGCGCGCAAGGCGATGCGCCAGTTCCAGGGAAGAGTGCTCCTTTGCGACGAGGTCGGCCTGGGCAAGAGCATCGAGGCCGGGATGATCGTCAAGGAGTACCTCCTCCGCGGGATGGCGAAAAACGTCCTGGTGCTTGTACCTTCCTCGCTCGTCTCGCAGTGGAAGGAGGAAATGGCCGGAAAATTCGGCATCGAGTTCGCCACGACCGAAGACCCGGCTTTCCAAAAGGACCATGACGCATTCTGGGACGGCCCGTTTCTCATCGCGTCCATCCATACCGCCAAACGCCAGCCGCACTTCGACAAGGTGACGGCGCGGCACTTCGACCTTGTGATCGTGGACGAGGCGCATCACCTCAGGAACAGGTCCTCGCTGGCATGGCGTCTGGTCAACGAGATCAAAAAACGTTTTCTTCTTCTTCTTTCGGCAACGCCGGTGCAAAACGACCTGGTGGAGCTGTTCAATCTAATCACCCTGCTGAAACCCGGCCAGTTCGGCACGGAGCGCCGCTTTCGCGACGAGTACATGCAAAAAGGAAGCGACCGCGTCCCCGCCAACAAGGAAAAACTCCGCGCCCTCCTGCGCGAAGTGATGGTGCGGAACACCCGCAGTGCGATTGACCTCAAGCTCCCGCGCCGCTTCGCAACCACGATTCGGCGCGAACCGTCGGAAGCCGAGCACGCGGCATACGAGGCCGTCAGCGCGCTAGTCCGGGAGCGCCGCGGGGACATGCCCGTGGGGCAGGCGGCCCTCCTCATGCGCGAGGCGGGGAGCAGCCCGTTCGCCCTGCGCGCGACACTCGGAAAACTGGCGCCGGCGCTCGGCCCCGGGGCCGCGCCGGCGTTCGAGGCGGTCTCGGCGGTCGGCGATTCGTGCAAGGACGCCGCCCTCCTCGATATCCTGCGGCAGAACCCCGGCGACAAAAAAGTGGTTTTCGCGCAATACCTGAAAAGCCTCGATCATATTTGCCGGCTCTGCGACGGGATCGGCGTGCGGCACGCGCGTTTCAGCGGGGGCATGACGGCGGCGCAAAAAGACGAGGCGATCGGGCGGTTCCGCGAGGACATTCCGGTCCTCGTGTCGTCCGAGTCCGGAGGCGAAGGCAGGAACATGCAGTTCTGCAACACCATCGTCAACTATGACCTGCCATGGAATCCCATGCGAATCGAGCAGCGGATCGGCCGTCTGCACAGGATTGGGCAGACGCGCGAGGTGTTCGTCTTCAACCTCTCGATGCGGGGCACCATCGAGGACCATGTCCTGCGCATCCTCGACGAGAAGATCAACATGTTCGAGATGGTCATTGGCGAGATCGAGCCGATCCTCGGGGCGATGGGAGAGGATGCCGAGTTCGAGGACCTGATCATGGAGGTCTGGCTCAGGAGCGCGGAATCGGTCGAGGCGGGGGCGGGGTTTGACGAGCTTGGCGAAAAACTGGCCTCCGCGAAGACCCTGTACCTCGAGACAAAGCGGTTGGACGACGAGATCTTAGGAGAGGATTACGAGTCGTGACGACGCTGCGCGAATTTTTCGCCGCGCTCCTCGCCAGGCGGGGCGCGCTGATTGAACAATCCGGCGGGCTTGTCGAAACGGTGGTCCCGCGGGATGTCGCCGGCCCGCTCGGCTTGGGCGAACACGAAGTGCTTTCATTCGATTCCGACGAACGCGCCGCGCGGAGGGTCACGCTGGACGGCGAGCTTTTCGGCAGGTGCGCGGGGCTTCTCGCGGGCGCGGGCGCGTTTGCGACGGTGACCGCATCGGTGCAGACCCCGCGCATCGAGAAACTCGACCCGGGCGCGTCCGGCGCCCTCGCGCTCCGAAACGCCGCCGCGCGCTCCGACCGAAGGGAAACAAGGGCGCTCTCGCATCTCCTGTCGTGTGCGCGATACACGGCCACGTCGAACGAGCGCCACGAGGGGATGATCCACGTGCTGGTAAACGAATTCACGCTTTCGACCCGCAGGCTGGCTGACCCCTCCGTCGCGATTCCGGGAAGCGCGGCGGATGGAACGCTCGATGCCGTCGAACGGCGCGGCGCGGCCGACGTGGGCAAGGCCGTCGCGGCGGCGCAGGCGGTCGCGGTCCGGGAGAACCTCTCCGGTTTTGTCTCCAGCCAGGAGCGGAAACTCCACCGGGACCTCGCCCGCGTCGACGACTACTTCGGCATGCTCCATGACGAGGCCCTGCGGATTTCCGAACGCAGGGGCGCAGCCGGCGACGCCGATCGAACGGCGGCCAAGATCACGGCGATCGACGCGGAACGCGCCCGCAAGACCCATGACATCATCGCGAGCTACCGGATGAGGGTCAGCATCGAGCCCGTGGTGTTTGTCCGAATCGAAACCTTCGCCCCCGTTTTCTGGGTCGAAATCCGCCGCCGAAAGGGGGTCAGGAACGTGCCTCTCGCCTACAATCCACTCGTCAAGGCGCTCGACCCGCCGGCATGCGAGGGATGCCTCGCGCCCGGTGGCCCTTTCTGGGTGTGCGACGACCGGCTCCATCTTGTGTGCAACGGCTGTTTCGCCGCGTGTCCCGCCTGCGGGCGGGAGTACTGCGCCGCATGCCATCCGGGCGGCTGCCCCGCGTGCCGCAGGAATGCGGCGAGAGCCACGTCTTCGCCTGCGGCATGAGGCCGCGAACACCGCAACGTACCCGGACAGCGCACACCGAACAGCGTATTGCCGAGTGGTCAGTGATCAGTGGTCAACGGTCAGTGTTCGGCGGAGGGCGGCGAGGCACGCGAGGTCCATCAGGAACCCGAACGCCATGAAACCGTAGTTCTGCTGGGGGTGGGCGCGGAGTTTTAGCAGGAGCGCGGCGACGACGAGTATCGCGGCGGCACGGAGGTAGCGGCCCGTGAGGCGATCGAGCGTCGGGCCGAGCCGCCCGCGGAAGATGAGCACAAGCGCGGGGACGAAAAGAAACACGTGCGTCGGGGGAAAGCACAGGAGGTTCTCGTTCCCGTGCGTGTCGTAGTGCGTGGTCCACGCCCACATCACGGCAAGCAGCACGCCGCCCACGCCGCCGAAAAACGCCCACGTGGAAAGGCCCAGAGCGGCGAGCCGGGTCGAAAGACCGGAAAACCGCGCGCCGAGGCCGATGGGCACGAGAAGCCCGAGCGCAAGGAGCGCAAGAAACGCCGCCGCCACGGGGACGTCCCATGGCTCGTGAACACGTTCGAGCGGCGGCCCGGCCCGCGAAAAGAGCACTGTTTTCGCCGCGACGAGCGGCGCGCCGTCGGGGCGCCTGGCCAGGTCGAGGTCCTCTGCGAGTATGGCGGGGAGGAACTCCTCGGCCCAGCGGTCGAGCGGCTGGTCTATTGCCGGCCCGAGGGCGAAGTCGATCACGACGTTCGACGCTATCACGCCCTGGAGCGACCAGCGCGTGAGGTCCCGGAACGTCCTTCCCGTCGGTTTCCCCTTGCGCCCGGCCCCCACGGCGCCGCCGCCCGCCTCGTCTACGAGGTCGCGGATGCGAGTGCAGCAGTTGTCCATGTAGTGCCTGTATTCGTACTCACGGTTTTCGGGTTTGGCGTTCTCGGCAAGTTTTTTTGCCAGCCGCTCGGCCGCCGCGGGGTCGAGATTGAGCGCCCGCTGCTCGAGCGTGCGGTCGTAGTGCCTGTATGTCCTCACGGTGGTCGGAAGGCTCTGGACCGACAGCCAGTATATGAGGTAGCCTTTGAGGTACTTGAACCGAAGCGCCGGGTTCCCGAAGTCGAACGTCCCGAAGTTGTAGACCTTCTGCGTCTTTGCCTGCCGGTCCTCGACGAGAAGCGCAATGTGCCCGAACCGCGCAAAGAGCTCGGGCCCCTGCCCCATGATGAGCACCGAGACCTCGAAGCGCGCGGGCGCCGTGCCGTCTTCGGCAGCACCGGCGTTCGATGAACACAGGCCGACTAGCAGCGCGGCCGCGACGGCGTATCTCAGCAGTCCCACAGATTCCGTTCTCCTCGTACTCCGCCGGAGAACATACATGGATTTGAGTTTTTATCAAAACTCGTTCTTAATGTGAGGGGGATAGACGGGAGGCCTGCGCGATGAAAAGGGAGCGCGTTCTTCTTGTCGACGACGACGCGTCATTTCGCCGCGTCGTCGCGTTCATGCTGGGCGAGGCGGGCTACGCCGTGGACGAGGCCGCCGACGGCGGGGAAGCGCTCAAGATGTTCGATCCGGAGGGCCACGCCGCGGTGGTGACCGACCTCAAGATGCCCGCCATGGACGGGCTTGGGCTTCTTTCGGAGATCCGGACGCGTCGCGCGGACATGCCCGTCATCGTCGTCACGGCACACGGCGGCGTCGAGAAGGCGGTCGAGGCCATGAAGGCCGGCGCCTTCGACTACGTGACCAAGCCCCTAAACCGCGACGAGTTCATCTTGAAGGTCCGCAACGCAGTAGAGCGGACGCGGACGGCGCGCGAGAACGAGCGCTTGAAAAGTGGCATCCTCGCGGCGGCGGGGGCCGAGCTCGTCGGGGTGTCGAAGGCAATCGGGGAGATACGGGATCTGGCCGCAAAGGCGGCCGGCTCCGACGCGCCGGTGCTGATAACGGGCGAGAGCGGGACCGGAAAAGAGGTCGTCGCGCGCGCGATCCACTTTGGCGGGCCGCGGCGCGCCGGCCCGTTTGTTGCAATAGACTGCGCCGCAATCCCGGCCGATCTCATGGAATCGGAGCTCTTCGGCCACGTGCGCGGGGCGTTTACGGGGGCTGTGGCCGACAGGAAGGGGCGGTTCCACGCCGCCGAGAGAGGGACGATATTCCTGGACGAGATTGGGAACCTCCCGCTCGCGCTTCAACCGAAGCTCTTGCGCGTTTTGCAGGAGCGCGCCGCGACGCCGGTGGGCGGAACGGCAGCCAGGCCGTTTGACGCCCGGACGATAGCGGCGACCAACTCCGACCTTGAGTCCGCCGTCGAGCGCGGGGAGTTCCGAAAGGACCTTTTGTACCGCCTGAATGTCTTCCCGATTCACGTCCCGCCGCTTAGGGAGCGGCCCGAGGATATCCCGCCCCTGCTCGATCGTTTCTTCGTGCGGTTCGCCGGCGCCGTGCCCGAGCTTGGCGACGGGGTTCTGGATGCGCTCGCACGCCACGGCTGGCCGGGGAACATTCGCGAGCTTCAAAACGTGTGCGAGCGTCTCTCGGTGCTCAAGCCCGGCGGCCCGATCACGCTTGCCGACCTGCCTCCGCTCGGGGGCGGAAACGGGTTGAACGAGGGCGCGGGTTTTGCGCTCCCCGACGAAGGGCTGGACCTTTTTGACCTCGAACGCCGCGTCATCATCGAAGCGCTGCGCAAGCACCGGTTCAACCAGACCAGGACCGCCGCGTACCTCCGCATCCCCCGCCACGTCCTCCTGTATCGGATGGAGAAATATGGGATACCACGCGTAGGTTGAGTCGCCGTCATTGCATCCGCCGGTTTCACGCGCCAACATCCCGTTGTGTGGTTTGTGATGTACTCGGGAATCCTCAGGGAACCTGGTTCGACCGTTTGTGCAAGATTGCGCCGCCGGTCGTGGCCCAGGCATCTGTTCCCTCGATACTGAACAGGCCGTAGACCTCGCCCGCACCCACGTACTCGGGGGCCCATGTCAGCCCGTCGAAATGAAACACCTGGTTTCCGTCTCCGGCGGTCCAAACGTCATCGCAGCCGGTGCCCCACACTCTGTGGAGGTCACCCGGGGCAGCAATCGACTCCGCGGACCAGACGGCCCCGTCCCAATGCATCGCCAAGGGCAGCAATTCGTTCGGCACACCCGTGCTTTTTCCCCCCACTGCCCACACGTCGTCCGCGGCGCAACCCCACATGGACCACACCACCCCGTCGATCTCGCTCGGCTCAAAGCTCCAGCCGTCTTGGCTGCGGTGGACCAGCGCCACCTTGCCGGTGCCGGTGTTGGAGCCGAAAGCCCACACGTCGTCGGCGGAGGTTCCGAATACGCCTCCGCCCAGCCATGCCGCCGGATCCGTCCACTCCACCGACCAGGACGCGCCGTCCCAGCGGATCACGGCGCCCGACTCGAAGATGCCAAGGCCGCTCTGATGGTTGTAGAACAACCCCGCGGCCCACACGTGCGAGCTGTCCGCGCCCCAGATGCCCTGAAGGCCGTGCTCGGAAGGAGTCTGAACTTCGTCCCATGACTTGCCGTCCCAGTGCAGGAGGACCGGCCCGTTCATGTCCTGTTGATATCCCGCCGCCCAGATGTCATCGGAGGCCGCACCCCACAGGCCGCCCAGGAAGGAGCGGCCTCCGTGGTCCCGGAACAACCAACTGACCCCGTCCCAGTGGGCAATCACCCCCTGCATGCCGTTCGGTGCTTCGAGCCGGTACCCCACGCCCCAGAGGTTGTCCCACGATGTGCCCCAGAGAGAATAGACCTCGGGCCTGGGCGACCATCTCAAGCCGACGTCGTTCCACGACGATCCGTCCCAATGGAGTACACGCCCGACGTGGCCGGATGCCCACGCCTCGGAATCCGAAATGGCCCGGATCGCCGATATCTCACCGGGTCTCTCGGGCGCGGGTGCCTCGGTCCACGAAAAGCCGTCCCAATGGTACAAAAGCTCGAATCCGAGTGCCCAGATGTCCCGAGCCGACGAGCCCGACAATCTCGACAGCGAGCCCCCGGGGACGGTGAACGCCTCCGACCATGTCTCGCCTTCCCAATGCAACAGAACGCCTTCGGCGTGACCTTCGAACTGAGTATCCTGGACCCAACGTCCGCCACAGGCCCACAGATCATCGGGCGCGGCGCCCCATAGGCCCGACAGTGCAACGTCCGGGACCGCGGCAATCCTGTTCATGGACTTCCCGTCCCAGTGTAGAAGCAGCCCCGTGCCGACCGCATCCCATTCTCCGTGGATGATGGCGCCGCCTGCCAGCCACACGTCGTCTGGAGCGAAGCCCCACACGAAGTTCAGCGCGTCGGGACCCTCTTGGACCGTGGCAATTTCCTCACCGTTCCAGTGAAGCACGACGTGTTCGTAGTGACCGGACCAGTCCGAATCAGTCACCCAGTCGGAGCCGACCGCCCATACGTCGGAGGGTCCCGACGCCCAGACTGCGGTGAGACTCATGTTCGTTCCCGACTGGATCTGGCTCCAACCCGAGCCGTCCCAGTGCATGAACAACCCTTCGTACCCCACCGCCCACACGTCGTCGGTGGACCCGGCCCACATGCCGCGGACGCCGGGATTCCACGAGCTCGAGTCGGGCAGGGAAAAACCCGTCCCGTCCCAGCGTACGGTGAAACCCCATTCCCCCACGAACCAGAACTGGTCCGCGGCGGGCCTCAGAATGAGATCCAGCGAGTACGTCGGGAAATCCGGGCTTTGCCAACACCACCCGTCCGGAGTGCACACCCTCTCGTCGAGCGCGCGGGCGCACTCTTTCTCTTGGTGGGGGATGAAACCATTGTCGCATCGACAAACCGGCCGGCCACCATCGTCCACACAATGGCCGTCCTGCGGACACGAGACGCCGATGCAGATCGACGGGATCTCGACACACGAGAGTCCCTCGGGCCGGAACCCCGCCTCGCAGACACACGCGGGCCACCCGGACTCGGCCTCGCAGACGCCATGCCCGGAACAGTCGACCCCAATGCAAGCCTCGGCGACGCAATCGAGGCCGTCGGCCTGGAACCCATATTCGCACTCGCACAGGGGTCCGTCTTCGTTCTGCAGGCAGAAACCGTGCCCCGAGCACGTGACGCCATCGCACGAAACGGCGTCCGGCTCGCAGTCCAGGCCCGTGGAGTGGAACCCTTGCTCGCACACGCACACGGGACTTTCTCCGCCCGCATCACAGGTTCCCCGACCGGAGCAGGCAACCCCCCGGCAGGGATCCGAGTCGGGTACGCAGCCCAACCCGTCGGGGTGATATCCCGGGTCGCACCGGCACGCTGTCGTGCCGTCCACAACCCCGCACCGCCCGTGACCTCCGCAGGTCCGCCCTTCGCAGGGACCGTTCGTCAAAGGACTTCCGCAGGCCCCGAGCGAAAGGACGAGCGTTGCGACAGCGAGGTTCTTTCCCGGATTCATGGCCACCCCTCCTCCGCCGCGTGTATGACCAACAAAGCACCTCTTCCTGCCTCGCGCGCCGGGGGTTCGGAACCGGATTTCGGACTGCGGCGGGCGGCCTTGGCGGGGTTCCCGGCGGTTCTTGATGTTCCAGCGGCACCCGCTCCACCCTCCCCGGCGTTTCGTTCGGCCAAAGAATACCAGAAACCGCTCGTGGAAGGGGCAAGAATCGCCGCGGCATGAGGAACTGCTCTGCGCCCTTCCCGGTTGACAACCCCTCCCTGCGGGAATAAGGGAATGATGCGGCCCGGAGACGGGTTGCAGGATTACGTGCAGGTCATGTCAGACTCCAGTTTCGCCAATTTGGAGCCGAAGATTTGACACGGGATGACACGCTCAACCCGGCATCACGCCGCAGGGCGCATGGAGCGACCCTCGATCGCCCATTCCTCTGTCCGTCGGTCGCTGTCGATTTCCCCCA
>JACRCP010000413.1 GCA_016218965.1 Deltaproteobacteria bacterium
AGGGGTGACAGTCTTCCGTCGCCCCTGTCGGGGCTCGGATTCAATTTCTGACATCGATCCGGGGGTTCCGTCGCCTGCGGCTCCGTCACCCCCGGCTATTGACCGACAGCCCCTTCGGGGCCATTCAGGGCAGTCGCCGGGGCAGCGCACAGCACACAGCATCCAAGTGTCGACGAGACGGTTTGGTTGCGGCACAGCCGCGCCAGGAGAAATCGATGTCACCAACGTCCATCCGTCGAAAAGAGCCGCACCCAATCAATTTTGCCCTCGGCGGTATAGATGGTCGGCGCGGACATCGGTCTGAATCGGGCTAGCCCCGTCCGCCGGGACCGGAGGTGCGACGGAGCAGGCGGGAGGCGGCCAGCGCGGCCGCCGCCAAAACCGCACTGGCCAGGCTTACCGAGTTGGCGATCTTCTGCCGCGGGGGGTCAAACGACAGTTCGACGACCCGGTTCCCCGCCGGCACGGCAACCCCCATGAACGCCCCGTTCGCCCGGAAGAGCCGCGTCTCCTCCCCGTCCACGCTCGCCTTCCAACCGGGGTAGTGCGCTTCGTTGACGACCAGGTAACCGGGAAGCGCGAAGTCCGTGTTGATGCGAATGCCGCCGGGACGAAAACGATCGACGCGCGCCGACCTCCGGGCATCGGGGCAGGGCTCAAGCGGGTCGCGGGTTTCGAACACGGCCCGCTCGCGAAACGGAAAACCTTCGGCCGAGACCGCGCGGATCGCCGAGGGGCCGTCAGGCGCCGCCTCGGCGTGTGAGACAGGGCGCGCATAGGGGAGCGGGTCCCTGTTTTCAAAGACGACCGTGTTGTGCCCCGGCGAGAACGACTTTAACGGGTACGTTGCCGTGTCGAAGCGGCCCGGCTCGGCTATCAGGAACTCCACGCCGAAGAGATCGAAGCGTTGTTTCTCCCGGTTTCCGAATGCCCGCCACAGCTCGACGTATTGCCCGAGCCGCCCGGCGTCGTATCCGTCGGCGTAGCGCACGCAGAAGGCCGTGCCGACGTTGGCCTTGAGCGTGTCCCACTGCCACCTGCGCTGCCGCTCGACCGGCGGAAGGTCCCGCAAAGCGTCGTCCGTTTCCAAAAAAAGCATCGACGCGTTGCGCCACACGAGGGGTTTCAGTCCGTTCTCCGCCGGCGGCATGGCCTCGCACGCGAACGGCCTGCGTGTCGTCCACACGCCGCCCCCCATGACACGCATCGGCACCGCGGCGGAGTAGACGTCCGCCGCGCAGACGGCGGCCAAAAGGACGGTGGCGGCCGCGGGGCGAATGCGGCGCCCGAGCGCGAGCACCGCGGCGAACGCCGCCGTGACCAAAAGCGCCCGATCGAGCGCCGCGGTCGTCGCCTCGATCGCCTTGGCGGGGTCGATCCCGCCGCGATTGGGGCCGGCGAGGGCCGAAAGGGCGCCTCCGGATTCCAGAGAGGCAGGTCCCAGCCGCAGGCGCAAGGCCAGAACGGCCAGGCCGAAGCACGCGAACACAAAAAGTGTGCGGCGCAGCCGCCGTGCGGCCTCACGATCCCAAGGCGAGTCGAGATCGCGCCACAGTCTGTCGATCCCCAAAGCCCCCAGGATGCACAGGCAAAGCGACGCGAAGAGCATGAATTTCTCGGGGTACCTGAAATACGATGCGCCCGGGATGGCCGCCAGCAAGTATGCGCTCGGCGCCCACCATGAGCCGAAGGCGAGGAACAGGAAAAACGCTGCCGCGGCGCCAACGGCCAGAACCGTGCGCGGCCTTTCCGCGGGTTTCAGCGCCCAAAGCGCAAGCAGGGGCAGCAACCCGCAGTACACCGCCGCCGCCCAGGGTATGTTGAGCCGGGTGTTGACCAGGGACCTCGCCCAGAAGGTGTTTTCCGGGTAGATTCCGCCGAAGATGAGCGGCACGGCCAATTCCACGAGCCTCAAGGGATGAAACGACCATGCCAGCGTCTCGTGGGCCGGCATTCCTCCCGACCGGAGCGAGAGGGACGCCATTTCAAGCACGCCGAGCCACTGGCAGCAGCTCAGGCCGGCCCCTAGCGCCAAGGCCGCGGCCGCCGCCGCAAACGGTCGCGGCATCCGCGCCGGGTTGGGCCCTTTGACGAGGAAAACGACGGGATAGACGACGATGACCTCGTAGAACAGCGTCTGCGGATCGGCGGCGAACACCTGGAGGGCCGTGATCGCTCCAAGCTGGACTGTGCGCCACGCCGACGGCGCCTCAAGGAGCCGGACCAGACCGAGCACGCTCAACGGGAGCAGGGCGGCCCCGTAAAGGTATGTCCCGCCCCCGAGCATCGAGAGCATGTAGCCGCCGAAGCCGTACCCCGCGCCGGCGATCCAGGCGGCGGCGCCGGATTCGACGCACCTGCGGGCAAGTCTTAACGTTGCGGACGCGCCCAGCGGCAGGTGAATCACGAGTCCCACGGTGACTGCGAGCGGCGCGGACATGAACGCGAACAAGACGTGGGTCGGGTAAAACACCGCCGGCGACCACCGCGCGATCATCGGCAGTCCCTGGTCGACGCCGGAGTCCCACAGGAAGGAGCCGGTCCCGTTCCAGGCCTCGTACAGCGCGGCGCCGATCGGGAAAAAGTAGTGGGGGAGGTCGCGGTTGACGAGGAAGGCGCTCCCCGTGATCGCGTCGTGAAAAATGGCGAGGGCCAGCGCCACATACGCAACGTCAAACGGCCACAACCGCGGGCGGCCCGTGGCGTTGTCTCCCCCGATTGTCGATTCGATTTCCGTCATGTCGCCGGAAGCGGCGTCCCCGCGCGTGCACCGAACATCTGCCATACGGAGTACGTTCACGGCGACACCCAGAGCCCCACCGCGGTGCGCCCTGGAACCTCGGCTCGCCCCGAACCTGGGCCAGAAGCGACGAAACACCCGGCGGAGCATGTGCGAGCCGGGGTGGAAGGGCGTGCCGCGGTGGGGCGTTCCCGCATGTACTCCGAATTCCAGACCGAACATCGGGCGTATCCCCGAAACTGGGGCGCAGGGCCGGCCCTGCGACGACAACCCCAATATCGGGGATGCACCCCCGAACGTCGGCCCCGTTGCAAAACGGGCTTAGGTCTTATAGCATGAAGCGGGACGGCACAGGAAAGGTTCGCGTGGAAGAAGAGAATGTTTCGGAGTCGACCGCTTGCGAGCGGTTCCGCGCGGAGCGGGTCGCGTACTGGAACGGCGTCGCCCTGAGGCGCTGGCAGGGGATCGGCGGGTACTACCACCGCAGGCTCGCCGAGATATTCCGATTTCTGATCCCCCCCGGCCAGCGCGTACTCGAGATCGGCTGCGGCGCGGGGGACCTTCTTGCCGCCGTGTCGCCGGCCGTGGGCGTGGGGATCGATTTTTCGGAGGAGATGGTCAAGCGTGCCTCCAGGCGCCACCCGGGCCTCCGGTTCGTCCACGCCGACGCCCATTCGTTTTGTCTTGGCGAGACGTTCGACGCCATCATCCTCTCGGACCTGGTCCACGACCTGTGGGACGTGCAGGCGGTGTTCGAGCGCGCGGCGCGGCACTCGACCCCCCGCACAAGGATCATCATCAACTCGTACAGCCGCCTCTGGGAACTGCCGCTCGAGGCGGCGAAACGTCTGGGCCTGGCGCGGCCGCTCGTGTCGCAGAACTGGCTCACGGTGCAGGACGTCTCACACATCCTTCACCTCACGGACTTCGAGGTCGTCAGGACCTGGAGCGAGATCCTGTGGCCTTTTTGGCTCCCGCTCATCGCCGGATTCTTGAACAAGGTGTTCGTGCGGTTCTGGCCGTTCTCCCAGCTCGCCATGACGAACTTCGTGGTGGCCCGGCCGGCCCCGCGGTCGGACGGGGCGAAAGTCGTCCCATCCGTGTCGGTCATCGTGCCCGCGCGGAACGAAGCGGGGAACATCCCGGCCATCTTCAAGCGCGTCCCCGAAATGGGGTCCGGAACCGAGATCGTGTTCGTCGAGGGGGGATCCACGGACGGCACGTTCTCGTCAATCGAGGGCGAGATGGCCCGGAACCCGGGCCGCCGCTCCGTCCTTCTCCGTCAGGAAGGGACGGGGAAGGGCGATGCGGTTCGCCTAGGGTTTTCCCGCGCGAAGGGTGACGTTCTCATGGTCCTCGATGCCGACCTGACGGTGCCGCCGGAGGACCTCCCGCGTTTCTACGAGGCGCTGGATTCGGGCAAGGGCGACCTGATCAACGGCGTAAGGCTCGTGTACCCGATGGAAAAACAGGCGATGCGGTTCTTCAATCTGCTGGCCAACAAGGGGTTCAGCCTTGCCTTCTGGTGGTTGCTGGGGCAGCCCGTCAAGGACACGCTTTGCGGCACAAAAGTCCTTAAGAGAACAGACTACGAGCGCATAGCCGCCAACCGCGCCTACTTCGGCGATTTCGACCCGTTCGGCGATTTCGACCTGCTCTTCGGCGCGGCGCGCCTGGGCATGAGGATCGTCGACCTCCCGGTCCGGTACCGCGAGCGCGTGTACGGGACAACCAACATCGAACGATGGAGGCACGGCTGGCTCCTGCTCAAGATGGTGCTTTTCGCCTGCCGCAGGCTCAAGTTCGTCTGATCCCCAGCTGGCATTCGGAGTGCGTGCGGGAATGCTCCACCCCGGCACGCCCTTCCTCCCCGGCTCGCGCATGCTCCGCCGCGTGTTTCATTGCTTCTGGCCCAGGTTCGGGGCGAGCCGGGGTTCCAGGGCGCACCGGGGCGGAGCTCACCGTGCCTCGCGTCGCCGCCGCAGCCGGGCGCCCAGGAAAAGGCCGGCGGCCGCCAGCAAAGCCGCGGCACTGACCCGGTTGGCGAACCGCTGGCGGGGCGGGTCGAACGTGAGTGTCACCACGTGTTCGCCCTCCGGCACCGAAAGGCCCATGAACGTGCCGTTTGCCCGGTGGAGCCGGACGGGCGTGCCGTCCACCGATGCCTGCCAGCCGGGGTAGTGCGTCTCGAGGACCATCAGGTAGCCGGGCGCCCCAAAAGAGGTTTCGAGCACGACCGCTCCGGACCGGTGGTGCACGAGCCGTGCGGTCCTCGGGGCGTCAGCCTGGTCCGGAAGCACAGAGTCGGATTCGAAGACCGCCCTCGTCCGGTAGTCGAATTCCGTTTGGGCGACACGGTCCACCGCGGCGTCCGGGTCCCGCACCGACTCCACGCTCCGCACGGCGTGCGCGTACGGGAGGCCGTCGTTTTCGTGGACGACCATGTCCAGCCATTCCTCCCTGCCGGCCGGGGGGAAGACGGTCGGGTCGAACTCACCGGGCCGGGCGACGATGCGGCTGACGCCGGATATGTCCATGAACCGCTTCGGGTCTTTCGCCAGGGCGTTGACCGTTTTCAAGTGCTGGTCCAACCGGGCGGCCTCGTAGCCGAACGCGTAGCTCGCGCAGAAGACGGTGCCGACGTTGGGCATCAGGGTCTCGACATCCGAAGTGCGGCGGGCCACCACCTCGTGCTCCACGTAGTGGCGGAAGATGTTCGAGGGTATCCGGCCAAGGTGGGGGCTGCGGTAGATCTTCGGCAAAAGACCATGATCGGGCGGCGGGATGTGCGAGCACGCCGCGGGCGCGGCATCGAGGAACCCCGGCGGACCGACGGCCCTTTGCTGGATGCCGGCCGTGAAGAGGTCTATTGCGGCAATCAGGACCAGCCCGCTTGCGAGCAGCGCGGGCCGGAGGCGGCGGCGGGCGAGCCAGAGCAGAAGAAGGGCGGCCACGACGGCGGTCCACCTCGACAGGGCCGCCGCGGTCGTGTCGAGCGCCGCGCTTGCCGAAACGAGTGCCGCCTCGTTTGTAACAATTTCGGCCATCCACGCGTCGCGCGACTGGGCTTCGGGGGCGAACACGAGCCTGGCGCCGGCGCCGGCAAGCAGGAAAAGCGCCAGGACCGCGCTGATGGCAACGGAAAGGCGTTCCCGCGTTCCGGCCGCCCTTTCGGCCGCCGCGCCGCAAAGCAGCCTTTTTAGCCCCACGGCGCCCAAAAGACAAAGCCCCAAAGACACGAAGACCATGAATTTCTCGGGGAACCGGAAGCTCGATACGCCGGGGAGGTGCTGGTGGAGGAAGGCGTGCACCGGGGTCCGGTGCCCCAGCGCGCAGAGCGCAAAGAAGACGGTCAACCCACCCCACGTGACGAGAGCGGCCCTGTGCCGTTTGTCCGCAAAGGGGCAGGCCAGAAGGCCGACTACAAGGACCATGCCGACGTGGATGCAGAGAGCCCACGGGACGTGGAGGTTCTGCGCGTTGATGAGCGACCGCGCCCAATAGGTCGTTTCGGGCGTGTAGCCGCCGAACACGAACGGCACGACCATCTCCAGCACGCGAAGCGGATGGAGGTCCCATGTCTGGCTTTCCGTAAGGGACAGCCCCGCCGCGCGCGAAGACAACTCGGCGAACTCAAGCGTGGGCCAGATCTGGCAGAAGGCGAGCGCCGCGGCCGCGACGCCGGCGCAGATTCCCCAGAGTGCCGCCCTTGCGCGTTGACCGCCGCTTTGGGCGCCGAGCAGCAAGACGGCGGGAAAGATGATTAAGACCTCAAAGAAAAGCGTCTGGGGGTCGGCGCAAAAGACCTGCAGGGCCAGAATGGCCGAAAGCTGAAGCGTCCGGCCCGCGCCGGGGCGTTCGACAAGCCTGTGGAACGCGAGGACGCCGACCGGCAAAAGAGACGCCCCGAACAGGTAGAAGCCGCCCCCCAGCATGCTCACGGAATATCCGCCAAACGCGTAGCCAAGGCCGGCAAGCCACGCCGCGGTCGTGTTGGACGTGTACCGGCCGGCAAGGTGGAACGTCGCCGCGGCCGACACGAAGAGGTGCACGAGCATCGCGAGCGCAATCGCGAGGTCGGGCGGCAAAAACGAGTACAGGACGGTCGTCGGGTAGAACACCGTCGGGGACCACCGCGCCGCGAGCGGAAGGCCGTTGTCTATCCCGCGCTGCCACAGGAACGACCCGTCACCCCGCCACGCGTCCGCGAGCGCTGCGCCCATGGGGACGAAGTACTGGGGCAGGTCGCGCGCGATGAAGCGCCAGCCCGAAAAGACGACCTCGTGGTAAAGCAGGGTCAGGAAGACGAGGTACGCGGCGTGGAATTTCCAATATCGTCGCATGAGAAGCGAGCGCGGGCGGTTGAACGAAGCCCAAGCGATCCCCCATAAAAAAAGACCCCGCCTTTGGGCGGGGTCTTTGGGTCGGGAGTACTCGGCCCCGAAAGCCTAGTCGTCCACGTCGTTGCACGCCTCGAGGTTGGCGTTCCAGGTCGCCGTGCCGTTTGCCGCCACCGCGGTGATGTTTGCGTTTGCGATCCTGTTGTTCGCGTCCATGGACCACACGTCGGTCGAGACGTCGGCGTCAATGCTGCCCCTGGCGTAGTACGCAAAGCCGTACTGCGTCGAGGCGACGTCGGCGACCGCGGCGCACACCGCAGCCGAGGTGCAGTCGGCGCCCGTGGCGTCACAGGTGATGAGGTCGGCCGCAATCTGACCGCTCCGGTACTGGTACCTGCGGTTCGGCTCGGGCGAGAACCCGATGGTGAACTGGCCGGCCGCGGGGAGGAATCGAAGCAGCGCGTAGGTGTTCGTCTCGGCGAACTTCGACTTGGCCGCCGTGAACGCCGCCTTCATGTTGGTCCTGGCCTCGGCCTGCTTCGAACGGGCCTGGAACTTGATGAAGTTCGGGATGGCGATGGCCGCCAGAATTCCGATGATTGCGACCACGATCATGAGCTCGATGAGAGTAAAACCCTTCCTGCTTTTGAGAATCGTGAGCATCTATCACCTCCTCTTGTTTCGTCGCCCCCGGTTAAAAGAACCACAACCACTACCCGCAGGCAACACATAGCAACCCGCGTACCACGTTCAATATGGCGTTCTTACTACATAAAAAGGCACGAAGTCAAGTTTTTTGCCTCGATTTGTCGGCCCGCCGCGACAAAAACTGGTGGAAGGGGCTTGGGGCCTCGCGTTGTCGCCCCTGCCGCCAACCCGGCCGCACGACTTGGGCGGGTAGCGGGTAGCGGGTAGCAGGTGGCTCGGCATCCGTCGCAGTTTTTGCCACAGAGGACACAGAGTTCACCGAGTTTGCGGCTTCGGACACCGGGCTTGCAACCGCAGAGAGCGCAGAGACCGCAGAGAGAGAGCTTTGTTCGAGCGACGGGGTGCCACGGACAACCCCGGGTTGTCCGTGGGCGACAGGCACGGAATCCCCCGGCAAGGGAGCACTTGCCCTTCGACCAAGCTCTGGGCTGCGTGGCTCCCCTACGTTTTCGTCCATCAACCCTGAACCGTCAACCCTCGACCCGTTCCCGAGATACCTCATAAAGACCATCGCCGTCCCCGCCGCGACCGCCGATGCGATCAACATAAGGATGAACGCCGGCCGGATGCCCAGGTAGTCGTGCAGGTCGCCGCGCAGGACGAACAAAAGGATGGCGAGCCCGGCGAACCCACCCACCATCGAAACGCGACCCAGCATTGCTTTCCGCTGTACTATGGTTTTCATGTCAAACCTCTCTTCCGGTCCAGGCGTTTCCAGATCCGTTTCCAGTACATCGCCACGTTGAGGACGGCGTCGTGCATGATCGCCGCAGTGGCCTTCTCGAACCGCTCCCACGCCGCCGCGTCCTCTTCCATGAGGCCCATCGCCCGAACCGCGATCCATGCGTGCGTTGCCTGTTTCATGACGTTCCTTCCTTTCCTATTGGTCCCTCTCCCACGGTGTTCTCTTTTGTCTTGGCCCCTCTCCCTCTGGGAGAGGGTCAGGGTGAGGGTTCAACAGATTCCGTGCGCCGGAGGGGGAAGCCCCCGAACCCCG
>JACRCP010000414.1 GCA_016218965.1 Deltaproteobacteria bacterium
CGGGGTTCGGGGGCTTCCCCCTCCGGCGCACGGAATCTGTTGAACCCTCACCCTGACCCTCTCCCAGAGGGAGAGGGGCCAAGACAAAAGAGAACACCGTGGGAGAGGGACCAATAGGAAAGGAAGGAACGTCATGAAACAAGCGACACATGCGTGGATAGCGGTGAGAGCGATGGGGCTCATAGAAGAGGACGCGGCGGCGTGGGAAAAGTTCGAGCGCGCGACGGCGGCGATCATGCACGATGCCGTCCTCAACGTCGCGATGTACTGGAAACGTATCTGGAAACCACAGTACAGCGGAAAGCAATGCTGGGACACGTTTCGATGGTGGGTGGGTTCGCCGGCTTCGCCATCCTTTTGTTCGTCCTGCGCGGCGACCTGCACGACTACCTGGGCATCCGGCCGGCGTTCATCCTTATGTTGATCGCATCGGCGGTCGCGGCGGGGACGGCGATGATCTTTATGAAATACCTCACCGGCAACAACGGCACCGTCGCACACGGGCAACCTGCGGTTGACCGTGGCACCCCGTCGCTCGAAACAAGTTCTCTCTCTGCGGTCTCTGCGCCCTCTGCGGTTGCAAGCCCGGTGTCCGAAGCCGCAAACTCGGTGAACTCTGTGTCCTCTGTGGCAGAAAATCCGGCTGGCGTGTCTGCCGCGACCTCACTCCGTCTGCGCCGGGAAATCGCCGCGCTCTCGCACTACGTCCCGCGCGTAACGACCGTGACGTTCATCGAGGTCTTCTCGTCCTTTTTCCTGAAGCTCTACCGGACAGATTCTCTCCCCGCCCCCGAGTCGCAAGGCGAGGGGGCTATTGGGCTCCCGCTTCGTGCGCGAGGAGCTCGGCCTTGCGCAGGAGCTTCTCGCTGTTCCCGAACGTTTCGAACACCTCGAGTTTGACGAGACCCGTGCCCGGGCAGTACGTCGAGACGTGCCGGCCGACCCTCTGGTAGGTTTCCTCGACGACGGCGCAGTCGGTGAACTGCCCCGCCGGCACGGTTGCGGCGGCGCCGACGGCGGCGACGCGCGCGTTGCCCGAAAGGGTCAGCCCCCCGCCGCTCACCTCGATCGTCCATGCCGCGTCGGCCTCGACCGGTTCCTTGAGGATGAACGACCTGCTCCTGCCCTTCATGATTCCCTCGGGCGTCCGGACGTACGTGTATGACTCGTCGCCCTGCTTGACCAGGAACTCGCCTCCGGTCTCGCTCATGACGCGCGCCGTTCGGACGAGCGATTCGCCCGCCGGCCCCTGCTCATAGGTCGTCACGCGGTACGTCCAGGCGGCGTCCTTTCTGAGCGGATAGTAGTCGGCAACGGAGTGGCGTTTCATGAACGAGCACGACGCCGCCACCACGACCGCGACAAGGGTGATCAAGAAACCGCGCATGTTCGTCCCTTCCTTCCCTGTTTCGGGCCTTTTCCGTTTCGCCTCCCGCCTCGTGCCTCATGCCTCACTTGTAGTGTTCCCTGATCGTCCCGAGCACCTTCAGGAGCTTCAGCCGCCCCAGCTGGCAGTTGAGTTCCTCGCGCGCGAGGTTGAGATCCGCGTTCGAGAGCGCCGCGTTGGCGTCGGTGACGTCGGATGACGAGGCAAGACCGAGGTCAAAATTGACCTTGGCCACGCGGTGCGTCTCGCGCGCAAGTTCGACCTGTTTTGATGCCGAGGCGATGTTGGCGCCGCAGGTGTCGATCTCGAGCATGGTCTGCCGAACCTGGCCGCGGATGGAGGACCGGACCGAGGCGAGCGCAAGCGTCGATTCGGCAATGGCGCTCTGTTTCTCGCGGAGATCGGCGTAGCGGATCCCGCCGTCGTACAGGCTCACGACCGCGGTGAGCGTGACAAACCACTGATAGTCATCGCCTATGAACCCGAGGGAATCCGAATAGCGGAGCGTCCCGCTCGCCTGGAGCGTCGGCAGGAACCGGTACCAGATCTCCTCTTTGCCCTTCTCGGCCGATGCGATGGCAGCCTCGGCGGCGGCGACGTCGGGCCGCAGGCGCACGGCATCTTCGGCGAGCCGCACGGCTTCGGCTTCGCCCTGCCCGACGGTCGCGGGGCCGGGCACGTTGTCGGCATCGGCGACGTCGAACGCGGCGTCGCGATCGAGGAGCACCGCCAGCGCCTCGCGCGCGAGCGAATAACCGTTTTCGGCCCGCCGCAGATCCTGGCGCGCCTTCTCGAGTTCGATCTCCGATCGCAGGAGGGCGAGCTTCGGGGCGTCGCCGGCCTCGAACCTCGATTTGGCGGCCGCGAAATGCGCCTCGGCGACGGTCACGCCCTGCCGCGTTATTGCAAGGATCTTCCTGGCCCCCAGCGCGGCGTAGTATGCCGACACAACGCCGTACACGAACTCGTTTTCGTACGCGAGCGTCGAGAGCTCGGCGGCCTTGACCTGCGCGCCCACGGCGGCGTACCTCGGGAAGAGGCTCATATTGAGAAGGTTGAGGTTGAGCGTGGTGCTCGCCCCGAAGGAATTCTCCTTCTGTATGGCCGTTTCGAGCGACCGCTCGAACCCGAAGGGGGGCGAGGCGAGGGGGTTGAAGTAGAACGAGTTCATGTCGGGCATCTCGAACGAGACTTCCTTGTTGAAGCGCGTGTACGTCCCGGCGGCCGACCACTGCGGGAGAAAAAGCGCCAGGGCCTTGCGCTTCCACTCATTCGCCTGGTTGAGTTTTTCCTTCTGCCCAAGGAACGAGGGGTTCTTCTGCCGCGCGACGCGGACCGCCTCCGAAAGGGTGATGACGGGACCGTCGCCGGCGGAAATGGCTGCGGGGGCCGTTCCGGCGGCAACGAGCGCCACGAGAATCAAACGTCCGCGTTTCACGGGGGTGCACCATATCACAACTGCGCCGCCCAGCACACTGGAATAGATCCCGAGCTATTCGCGCTGTAGCGTTTTTTTCGAGGCGGACAGGGGTTGGGGCAGGCCGGGATTCTCTGATAGAGCGTCTTCTCACCACATGAAGCCCGCAGTTGGAGCAGATCGACGGCTTTCACCGTGTTTCGAGCACACC
>JACRCP010000416.1 GCA_016218965.1 Deltaproteobacteria bacterium
ACCGGACGAGAAGCAAGGACAGGGGCCGCTCAACCTGGGGCGCGCGTACCACACGGCGACGCTCGTCAACTTCGGCAGCGCCGATCCGCCCGACTGGAAGGTCATCATCGTCGGCGGGCTGGGGATCATCGGCGGAGTCGAACAGTCGCTCGCCGTGGTCGAGGTCTACGACGTGGATGACAAGGCGATTGAGGAGCCTGTGAGCCCCATCAGGGGTCGCGCGTACCACACCGCCACCCAGATCGGGAGCGGCGACGTCGTCTTCATCGGCGGGATCACACGCCAGTCCGACGCCGGCGGGTTCGTCACCAACGAGTACCGCAACGACGCCGAGTACTTCGAGGCCTCGACCGGGGTGTTCAAGGCGATCTCGGGAACCATGTCGGCCCAACGATCCCAGCACACGGCCTCGTACATCGTCTTCACCCAGAACGCCGACACCGGCGCCGCCCAGATCGAGAAGATCATTGTGGCTGGCGGCCGGGGCGACAAGAACATACAAGGGTCGGTCGAGTTCTACGACCACAACGCGAAGAGGTTTCTCAAGATCACCGATGAGTCCAACGCCGACGTTCAGATGGCCTCGCCCCGATACGGCCATGTGGCCGAGAAGGTCGTCTACTCGGCCACGGCCGACGGCAGCGACCCGTCCATCCTCCGAAATGATCTGCGAATCGTAATGGCCGGCGGATTCAGGTGCATCGAGAAGTGCACGGGTTCGACCGACTGCTGCGGCGCCGCCGAAGGGTACGCCACGCTCGACGCGAGCATCACGAACTCCATCGAGATCTTCAACCCGCACCTTCCGCCGGCAGGCGATTTCATCGGATCGGCGACGCTCAAACTGGGACGGGCGATGATGACTACCTCGGAAATGCCCGAACACAAGTTGCTCGTTGTTGGCGGGATGGGCACGGCGGGCAGACCGCTTGGAGAGGCAGAGGTCCTCGCGTTTGACGAGAAGGGCGTGCTTGCCAAACCGACGTTTGTGGACAACAAGATGGCCGACCCCCGGTACTCGCACACGGCGACGGTCCTCATGTCGGGGATGGTCCTCCTGGTCGGCGGCCACGGCACCTCGGGCACCCTGGTCTCGACCGAGTTCTTCAGCCCCCGGCTTCCGCCGGTGGTGGCGGAATAGGCGCCTACTTCATCTTCAGGGCCTTTTCGATCCGCTCCATCGCCCAGTCGATCTCTTCCTTTGTGATTACGAGCGGGGGGGCGAAGCGGATCACGTGCTCGTGCGTTTCCTTGCAGAGCAGGCCGTCTTGCATCAGGCGTTCGGCGAAGCGGCGGGCGCCGCCGGCCTTCTTCTTGAGCTCAACGCCAATCAGGAGCCCGCGCCCGCGGACATCCTTGACGTGCGGGCTGTCGATCCTCCCGATACGCTCCATGAAGTACGCGCCCATCTCGTCGGACCGCTCGACGAGGCGTTCGTCCAGGAGCACTCTGATGGCAGCGCGGCCGATGGCGGCGGCCAGCGGGTTGCCGCCGAAGGTCGATCCGTGCTCGCCCGGCCGAAACAGGCCCAGGACGCCGGCCGGTCCGATCACCGCCGAGACGGGATAGACGCCGCCCCCGAGCGCCTTGCCCAGGATGTAGAGGTCGGGCGTCACGTCCTCGTGCAGGCAGGCAAAGAGTTTCCCGGTGCGGCCGAGGCCGGTCTGGATCTCGTCGGCCATGAGAAGGATGTCCCGCTCGCGGCAAATGCGCGCGCACGCCGCAAGATACCCCTTTCGCGGGACGTTGATCCCGGCCTCGCCCTGGATCGGCTCGACGAGGAACGCGACGGTGTTTTTTGTCACCGCCTTCGCGAGCGCCTTCGCGTCGCCGTACGGGATAATCTTGAACCCCGGAGTGAACGGGCCGAAATCCTCACGGTAGTCCGGCTCGGTCGAGAACGAGACGACGGTGACCGTCCTGCCGTGGAAGTTGCCTTCGCAGCAGATGATCTCGGCCTTGTGCCGTTTGATGCCTTTTTTGAGGTACCCCCACTTGCGGGCGGCCTTGATGGCGGTCTCGACCGCTTCGGCCCCGGTATTCATCGGAAGCACCATCTCCTTGCCGCAAAGCCTGGCTAGTTCTTCGCAGAACGGGCCGAGTTCTTCGTTGTGGAAGGCGCGCGAGGTGAGCGTGACCCTTTCCATTTGCGCCTGCACCGCGGCGAGGATGGCCGGGTGCCGGTGGCCGTGATTTAGGGCCGAGTACGAGCTGAGCATGTCGACGTACCGTTTGCCCTCGATGTCCTCGACCCACACGCCCCCGGCCCGGGCGATTACGACCGGAAGGGGATGGTAGTTGTGGGCCCCGTACCTTTCAGTGGTTTCGATGATTTCCTGCGACGTTTTCATGGTGTTCCTCTGGTGGGTTCAAACGCCGCCCGGAGGATAGTTCGGGGAAGCGGGTGTGTCAAATCAACCGGGGGTCGCTACGCGAACTTCCCCCCCGGACCCCCCGCTCACTCCGGCGGAGCAAGTCCGCCTGCGTTCGCATGAACAACTCACCGCCAGCCTCACGCCTCGTGCCTTGCGCTGCTTTCTTGCCCGCCCCTTTCTTTATGATATAGTGAGCACCGGCCGGAGGAGACCGACATGGGAACGGAGAGGACACCGACCCCGACGCCGTCAACGACAAACCGCAGGCGCTACCCTCGCGCGCCGCTGTCGCTCCTGGTGCAGTTCCGGTTCAACTCGGTCCAGGAGTTCCTTTCGGAATACGCCACCAACATGTCGATGGGCGGGATGTTCATCCGGACCACGGACCCGCGCGAGATCGGGACCCTGGTGTACTTCCAGTTCACTCTAAAGGACGGGAGCAAGCTCATCGAGGGGCTGGGCCGCGTCACCTGGGTGTCCAGATACGACCCCGAGGACAAGTCAGGCCAGAATTTCCCCGGCATGGGGCTCGAGTTCGTCAACATAGACGAAGACAGCACGTCACTCATAGAGCAGATCGTCACCCAGAACCTGAAAAAGGCCGACGAACCGAAGTAGGGCGCCGGGGGAGCGGCCGGCGGCCGGCGGTCACTTCGAGGTCCGCGGACGCTCGCGCTGGGCCTTGAACTGTTCGTGGGCGCGTTCGATGTAGTCGCCCGCCCACACGACGATCTGGTGATTCGGGTTGAGCAGTTTGAGCTTCGAGTACTCGGCGTACAGGTCGGGGATCGACGACTGGAGAAGGAATATCTGCACCTGCGCGCGCACGAACTTCGCGTCGCGCTCGAGCGCCTTCTTGAAAAAGTCGATCGCCTTCGGGATGTTGCCCTCGCGCTGTGCCGCCGACACCCCTTGGAGGAAGACGAGGCCGTTGCTGTTCGGATTGGTTTCCTCGATCTTTTTGACCATCTCGTCGAACTTGCCCCAGTCCTGGCGCAGGCGGTAAAAGTCCGCCGCAACACGGTAACCGTAGTACTCGCTGGGCTTCTTCTCGATGACTTCGCGCGAGAGCTTGGCGCCCGCGGCCACGTGCTCGGCGGCGAGCTTCGAGAGCGCCTCGGCCGTGGCCGTGGTCTGGCCTATGTACTTCCGGAGTTCGTTTAACTTGTCCTTCTCGACGTCGTCGAGCCCGCCCGAGGCCTCCTTCACCTCCATGGCACTCAACTGGCCCCTCAAATGTTTCGTCGCGCCCATGAAGGTTTCGGCCAGAATGAGTTGTGCCTCGCCCCAGGCGAGCTCGATCTGGGCGCGCAGCGTGAGCGCCCGCACCTCGGCCGACTTCGCGGCGAAGTCGATTCCCGGGCCGAACAGGTCGACCTGGTCCTTCCTGAGAATATCGAGCACGTCGTCGAGCGACTTGGGGGTCCGCAGCGGTTCGGTGGCGGTCTTCTCGGCCTGTTTCGTTTCGAACGAGGCGACGATGTGTTTGGCCTCCTCCATCGACGGCCCGGCCGTCGGGATGGAGGGGCCTTCCGTGTCCACCATGGCGCAGCCGAGTGCGAGCGTCGCGAGAGCCAGTGAAATGAACAACCTCATGTCAGCCTCCTCCGGGTTGAGTTCCGTCGTTTGCCGCTGAAAACCATGTCATTTCTACCGGAACCGGCGGACGATTGTCAAACGCCGCCGGTACGTCCCGCTCTTTCCGCCGCGTTTTTCGAGAAGCACCACCGGTCCGATCATCATGCCCTTGTCGAGCGCCTTGGCCATGTCATAGAGCGTCAGCAGGGCGACCGCCGCGGCGGTCACCGCCTCCATCTCGACGCCGGTGCGGTCCATCGTCCGGGCCGTGGCAACCACCGAAAACCCCCGCGCCGTGGGCGAAACCTCGATCTCGACCCCGGTGAGGCGAATCGGGTGTGCGAGCGGGATGAGTTCGGGCACCCTTTTGGCCGCGAGGATCCCGGCGAGCTTCGCGGTCGCAACCAGGTCACCCTTCTTGATCCCCTCGCGCCGAATCGTCCGCATCGCCGCCGCCGACATCGTGATCGTCCCGCGGGCCGTCGCCGACCTTTCGGTCTCGGCCTTCGCGCCGACGTCCACCATGTGCACCTCGCCCTTTTTCAGGTGCGTAAGCCTCATCCCCTGCGCCCTTCCTCCCCCCGATTCCGAATTCCGAATTCCGAATTCCGGGGTCACCCCCCTATCTCGCTCATCGCCACGCCGCACGCCTGCGCCTCGAAACGCTCGACCCCCACGGCGAGCTTTTTTTCGCCTGTCGCGCCGAACGCGCGCATCTCCGCCGCCATGGACCGGTCGTCAGCCCCCCCGCGCAGCATCGAGCGCACGTCGAGCGACCGGTGCGAGAGCAGGCAGGTCTTGAGCCTCCCGCGTGCGTCGATTCGGAGCCTGCCGCACGAGTCGCAGAACGGCCGCGAAACCTGGCTGATGTACTCGACATGCGCCGAGTCGATGCCGGCCGCTGACAACGCCTCCCGGACCTCGCGCTCGGGCACGCCGGTTCCCACGGGCATCCGGAACGGCATGAGCTCTATGAAGCGCTGCACAAATCCCATGCGCGCCGAGAACCGCACGAAATCAGGGGCCTCGTCGTCGTTGACGCCCCGGAGGAGGACCGTGTTCAACTTGACGCGCACAAACCCCGCCCGCGCCGCCGCTTCGAGACCGGCAACAACCGCGTCGAGCAGGTCCGCGCCGGTCAGGGCGGAGTACCGGTCGGGCCGGAGCGAATCGAGGCTCACGTTGACGCGCGAGACCCCGGCATCCCGGATCTTGGGCGCGAGCGCCGCAAGCCGCGTCCCGTTGGTCGTGATGCACAGCTCGCCCACGCCCTCGACCGCCGAGATGCCGCTCAGAAGCGCGCACACGTCGCGCCGGACGAGCGGCTCTCCGCCGGTGACGCGAACCTTGCGGATGCCCATGCCGGCGAGAATCCCCGCCACCCTGACCAGCTCTTCGTAGGTCAGCAGGTCGGCGTGGCCGACGAGCGGCCTCCCTCCGGGGGGCATGCAGTATCCGCACCGCAGGTTGCAGCGGTCCGTGACGGAGATCCGAAGATACGTCTGCGGAACACCCTGTGACGAAACGATCCCGTTCATGCCTTACTCCCTTTGAGCTTCCGACAGAACCAGATCAGCCACAAAGACCACCGAGATCACGGAGTGATAACCACTGGTGTTGTCCGATGCCTCTGCGCGCTCTGTGTTCTCTGTGGCAGAATTCCTCATGCCCTTGCTTCAGATGCCGAATCTGCCGAGCCGGTGGACCGCCGGGATGGGAAACTGGCGGCAAAACTCGAGCGTCTCGCCGCGAACTCCGGCGATGACCTTTTCGTCGTCGAGGTTCGAAAGAACCCGGTCGATCCACCGGGCGATCCGGCGCATCTCGTCGGCCCCAAGGCAGCGCGTGGTCATCGCGGGCGTCCCGAGCCGGATGCCCGAGGTCTCGATGGGCGGGCGCTTGTCGAACGGGATCAGGTTCTTGTTGACCGTGATCCCCGCGCGCTCGAGCGCCTTTGCCGCCGCTGCGCCTGTCACGTTTTTGACCCCCAGGTCCACGAGGAAAAGGTGGTTGTCAGTGCCGCCAGTAACGATCCTGTATCCGAGCCGCCGCATCTCGTCGGACATGGCGCGCGCGTTGCCGTGCACCGCCCCGATGTAGTCCCTGTACGCGGGCGTCAGCGCCTCGCCAAAGGCGACGGCCTTGCCGGCGATAACATGCATGAGTGGCCCGCCCTGCATCCCCGGGAAAACGGCCGCGTCCACCTTTTTTGCCCACGCCGATTTGCACATGATGAGGCCGCCGCGCGGGCCGCGCAAGGTCTTGTGCGTCGTAGCCGTCACGAAGTCGGCCAACGGAAGCGGCGACGGATGATGCCACGTCGAGACGGCCCCCGCAATGTGCGCGATGTCGGCCATGAAGAGCGCACCCACGTCACGGGCGGCGTCGGCGAACAGGTCGAAATCGATTATCCGCGGGTACGCGGAAGCGCCGGCGATTACCAGCCTGGGCCGGTGCTCGAGGGCCTTTTTCCGCATGTCGTCATAGTCGATCCGCTCGGTGTCGGCCCTGACGCCGTACGTCACGGCGTTGAAGAACCGCCCCGAGTAGTTGAGCCTGAACCCGTGCGTCAGGTGCCCGCCATGGTCGAGCGACATTGCCAGGATGGTGTCGCCGGGCTTGAGCATGGCGAGGTAGATGGCCATGTTCGCCTGCGACCCGGCGTGCGTCTGTACGTTGACGTGTTCGGCCCCGTAGAGCTTTTTGGCACGATCGATGGCGAGCTGCTCGATCTTGTCCACGTGCTCGCACCCGCCGTAGTAGCGCTTGCCGGGGTAGCCTTCGGCGTACTTGTTGGTCGCCATGGATCCGACGGCGTCGAGCACGGCCTGCGAAACGTAGTTCTCCGAGGCGATGAGCTCTATGCTCTCTTCCTGCCGCTTCCGTTCGGCTTCAAGCGCCTCGACGACCGCGAGATCGACCTCGTCGAGCCGCGGGTCCGGACAGACGCGCGGACTGTACGCCGCCGCCGCCAACGCCGGGTCCGTCCCCGTTTCGGCGCCCCGCACAAAGGGTTCTCTCTGCTCACTCATGTCATTCTCCGTGCCGTTTCCCCCATGCCGGCGCAGTATGCCACATTCCGTCGGATCCGGCACCAGTTGATTCGAACGAACCATCCGAACTCGGGTGCGTTGCACAGCCCCGGCATCTGCAGCGGTGCCCAGTGTGCCGGAGCCGGCCGACATCGGCGCGGCCGGCCCGGCATGATTCCTGCGAAACCCGGACTACTGCTGTCCCCATCGTCTTCGCAGGAACCACTCGGCGGCAAGGGTGAGGCAGAGCGCGGGGATGATCCACGCGCGGTCCCACAGGGGCCGGTGCTCCTTTTTGTCGACCACCTCGCGGGCGCGGTCGGGGAGTCTTAGCGAGGAGAGCGAGTCCTTCGGGACAAAATGGACTGCGCCCCCCGACGCGGCCGCCAGCGCCTTCATGAGCGCGATATTCGGATGAGGAACCGTTTTCTCCGGGTCACGAGTGTCGATGATGATCTCGCGGGAGGCCCGGGCGATTTCGGCGCCGTTCTTCGTGACCGTCAACTCTGCGGCGTAAGCCCCCGGCGGCACTCCGGCCGCGGGGAGCGCAAAACGCCCGTCCGGCCCGGTCGATCCTTCGAGCGACGGCGGCCCGCCCGCGGCCCCGGCCGAAACACGGTCGTCCGTCGGGCGGAGCGAAACCCGCACGGCCGCCTCCGGGACCGGCCGGAAGTCGGCGCCGCGCACCGCGCCCCGCAGCGCCGGCGGCGCGCCGGGGTCCGCCGTGATCGCGTCATCGACGCGCACGCGTTCGAACGCCGGGTCGCCCGCGAGCCATCTCAGCATGCCGTCATAAAAAAGCCTGTAGAGACGCGACTCGCCGAAGGCCGCCTCGGAGAACTCGAACCGCCACGATTCGTCGGTCATGAGAACCGCCACCCGGCCCCGGCCGTGCTCCCGGACGGCGAGCAACGGGGCGGGCTGGTCCCCGGACTTGAGAAACGGGTGCGCAAGCAGGACCGAGGCGCCGACGCGGACGGCCGCGGCCACGTTGAGGCCGTTCATGGCAGGGGTGTTGCGCCACAGGGCGCGGCATCCGGCGGGATCGGCGCCGAGCGCTGTCACGGGATGGACCTCGCCCGCGGCGGTGAGCACCGGCTGAAACGCATCGGTGCTCACGGCGGAGTCCCCCGCCCCGAGCGTCACCGGCAGCACGTGGTCGATCGCCGACGCGCGGTACTCGCCGGTCGAAAGGGACCGGTTCCCGCCGACGACCAGAAGACCGCCGCCGTTCTCGACGAACCGCGCGAGCCCCGGCAGGTAGCCGTGCATCCCGTACGGGCTGAAATTGAAGTCCTGGAAGACCACGACATCGAACGTCTCAATGTGGCCCCTGAAGACCTCATCGGTGGGGAACGGGATGAGCGACAGCTCGTCGTCGGGAGCGTTGACCTGGCTCTCGAGCGTGCGCAGGATGAAAAACGAGATCAGGTCGACGCCCGGGCTCTTCTTGAGGAACTGACGCAGAAACCGCACGTCCCAAGAGGGCCCGCCGGCCACCTGCAGGACGCGGGTGCGATCGCGGACGACCCTCAGCACGGCGTGCGCCGTGTTGTTTTCGGGCTCGACGTCGCTCGACAGCACCGGCGCCGAAACCGAAACCACCCCGGCCGCCGCCTTCGACGGCGTGAGACTGAAGGCCACGCGCTGCTCCGGGCGTCCCGGGGCGATCCGCACGGTCCTGGTCTGAATGACCTGCCCCCCGCTCCGGAGAGTGACGGGTATCTCGGCCCCGCCGAATCCGCCGGCCGAGATGATCGCGCCGAGATCGGTTTCCACTCCGGTGAATGCGACGTGCGGGACCGAAAGGGACGACACGGCCACGTCCGGCGCAGCCGCGTCGGAACCCGGAATGAAGACGTGGACGGGCGCGCCCAGGTTCCTCAGAAACCCGGACACGGGATCCCGGAAGGCGCCCGACGACCCGTCGAACGCCCGAACGAGGTCGGCGCGATCGGCGCCGTCGGTGAGCACGATGATCGCCGAAAGCGGCACCTCGCCGCCCGCCACGGCGTCGATCGCGCGAAGGACGTCGGTCCCCCGGCCCGCGGGCGAGGCCGCGGCCTGCGCAGCCGCATCCGCGGCGACCTGACGGACGTCCGCGTCGAACGTGTGGTACGAGAGGACATACCGGGCGGAGAGTTCCTGCAGGTCGCCCGCAGACCGCCTTGTCCAGGCCGCCACAACGTCGCCGCGCGTCGGTCCGCCGGCCGAGGCCGGCAGGGCCATACTCGACGATGTATCCGCCAGGACGGCCACCCGGCTTCGAACGCGCGACACCTTCTTGTAAACGACGGCCGGTTCAAGGAAAACCGCCAGCGCGGCAAGAACCGCGGCGGTGCGGAGAACGGCCAGCGCGGCGCGCTGCCAGCCCAGAAGGAACGTGTGCAGGCCGCGGAGCGAGAGCGCCAGCCCCGCGATGGCCAGAAACGCCGCCGCCGCGGCCAGGACCGGGCCGAAGGGCGTGAGGAGTTCGACGCCCCACGCGTTGAAGGCCACCCCGCCTCCGGGCGGCAGGGGCGGGCTCACCGTTTCCTCCTCTTTAGCACGAACGGGATGTGGACCTGGTCGTCCTTGTAGTCGACGCACAGGGCGTACATGACTATGTTCGTCCCCAGCCTGAAGGCCAGCTCGCGCTGTGCCTCACCGCCCGGGATGACCATGTGTTCCCAGTTTCCAAGATTGTCCCGCGCCCACGCCCCGCCGAGGTCGTTGGTCGACAGCACGATCGCGGTGCGTTCGTCAACGGTGATCCCCTCGAGACGATCGCTTTTCTGGACCCGTCCCGTGGCACCCCGGAGCATGTAGAACGACTTGTAGACGACGTGTTCGGGGGGGAGCGGCTGAACCGGGAGCACGGGGAATGCGCGCCGCATCTCGCGCTTCACGCTGTCGATGAAATCGTCGCCGTTTTCCTGCGCCGAATCGGCAAGCAGGAACCCGCCGGCGGAGATGTAGCGCCGAAGCCTCAGGACGTCCCGTTCGGGGATCGGGTCGAACCCGGCGGCCCCGCTCCAGAAAAGAAACGGGTGCAAAAAAAGATCCGGGGACGCAAGGTCGACGCGGGCCGGCTCGAAAGCGGCGGCTATCGACGTCCGGCGGCCCACCTCGAAGAGCAGGCGGCGAAGCGCCGTCGGCCGCGGCTCGAGACGGCCGCCCTGGGCGAGGGCCGCGATGCTCAACCGGGACCTCTCGCCTATCGCATGGGCGAAGCGGGCCCGACACGAAGCCGCGCACGCCGCGGCCGCGGCAAGACCCTTGATGAACGAACGGCGGTCCAAGAGGCGTTCCCTGGCCTACTTGTGGCGATGGGCAGGGGTGTGGCTGTTGTCGTGGATGAAGCGCTCCAGTTTCGCCTCGTCTTCCTTGGCCATGGACGTGAACTCGATCCCCATGCCGGGGGCCGGATCGGTGTCTCTTTTGCGCGGCTCGGTGTTGACCCTCACAACGCGGGCCCTGACCGAGAACGGGAGCCTGTACCCCGGGAGGTGGAACGTGAGCGTCATGCGTTCGCCCACCTCCAGGAGGAGGTCCGACACGAGGAACGTGCCGGTCTTGCTCAGGTCGCTCGTGTCAAAGTACACCAGCCCGTGCGCCTTCTCGAGGCCGACCTGGACCTCGACCCGGACGGCCTTCCGATACGCCTTCCTCCGCTCCGAACCTTTGTTCATCGCTCGTATCCTCCCCGTCTAGTGGCTGCAGGGCCCCGAGTAACTGAGCGTCAGGACTTCGGCGCCGCGGGCCACCATGAGCTTCAGCGGCTTGGCGCACGTGTCCCGGCGAAAGCCGCGCCACAGCTTGTGCGGCCCCGTCAACTTCCGTTTGCCGGCCTTGAGAATGACATCGCCTGCCTTGACCCCGGACGCCTTGAGGCCCTCGTCTTCCACCGAGGTGACAAGCAGGCCGTAAGGGTGCCGTTCATAGAGCTTGAAGCGCGAGTCGGACATGTCCTTGTCGAAGTACTGGTACCGCGCCCAGCGAAGGGCCTCTTTTTCGACGATGTCGAGGCCCTTGGCGCTGGCATCAAGCGACACCCCCTCGGGGAGCGCATACCGGAAGAGCCCGTGATGATTCACAAAATGCGCGAACCCGGGCGGCCGCTTGAGCGGCGGCGGCGACGCAGACGCGGCGAGCTCGGCCACGGCCCTGGCGGAAAGCGTGCGCACGACGGACGACAACTCGGGGTTCCGGTCCCATGCGGGGGTCTCGGCCAGCGGATCGCGCGAAAAGGTCTGCTCGGCGGACACGAGGACCGCCCCGGTCGCAGGATGGAAAACCTCGACCCTGACGATGTAAAGCTCGGTCTGGTTCCCAACGGCCCCCGCACGTTTCCCCTGCGCGTCGAAGATCGCCGCCGCACCCTCGGTGACGCGGCGTTCCACGCGGCCGCGCAGCACGGCGATCTCGTCGGGCCGAACGCCCATTTTGGCGGCCTTCATCACGAGCGTGGACGTCGCGAAGGCGTTCTCGGGCCTGTTCTGGTGGATGGTGAACTCGGTGGGATCGAGGATCAGGAAACGGCCGCACGCGGCCGCCTCGGCCAGCTGGTCCCAGGTCTTCTCGTACGACATGTACGGCTGGGACTCGTAGGTAAAGGTGAACGGGTACACCGCCACCAACCGGACCGGGAGCGGCCCGGACGGGAGGTCCGTCTTCAGCGAATAGGCCGGCGCGGCGCACGCATGCAGCGCGATCACCGCCAACAGCAAGCAGAATTGCCCGACATTGAATCTCATGCGGTGTCCAGGCGGCTTTCCCACGACCGTCCGGTTTCGATGTCGTCAGTCGAAGGTCGTGCGTCGCGGGTCACGCTCAGAACCCCGACGTCATCGCAAAAAAGGCCTTGATCTTCTCGTTGGTATCCCGCAGGCGCGTCGAAAGCGTCTTGAGAAGGTTCCACAGCACGTGAAACGCGATGTCTCGATCGCTCTGGAGGAGATCGATGAACTCCTCGCGGCCTATCTCCCAGATCTCACATTCGGAATTGGCGATGGCCGCCGCGGATCGCGGGCGCATGTCTATGATGGACATCTCGCCGAAGTAGGCGCCCTGAGAGAGCATGCTCATCGCCTCTTCGCCCACCCCCTCGATGAACTTGCTGATCCGCACGGACCCCTCGGACACGAGGTAGAGCCGGTCGCCCTCGGACCCCTCCTCGAAGATCTTTGCCTTGTGCGGGTAGCGCGCCGGCTTGACGATGGGGATGACCTTTTCGAGCTTGTCGGCCGGGACCGAGGCGAAGATGCTGAAGCGTTTGAGGTTTTCGGCGGTGATCTCCATTTGGCCTCCGCGTGGAAGTGCCGCCTTTATACCATGACTTGCGGCGCGCCTCCAGTTTCCTGCGCCGCTCCCCCAGCCAGGCGGCGCCAGTCGCGCGCCGGGGTCCCGCGTCCGCCCGCGACGTCCAACCCCGCCGCACGCCTTTGAGAAGCCGTCCGCCCCCGGACAGTCGGAGGACTCTTGCGCTTTCAACGGCCCAAAGGAGGCCAAAACCTGCCTGATGACCGCCGTCCGTGACTAAACTCGCCTACGTCCCAACCTGCGCGCAGCCGCAGCCGGGGGCGGAGATGACGACATCCGATGCGGCGTCCGGCGGCATCGACCGGTCCCAAGGCCCTCCCTCGGCGACGCCGCCGTCGGGCGCCGGACCGTCCCCGAAGGCGCCGTCGGGCCACGACGTGTCCGTGACCGCGACCCCGGCGTCAAAGTTGAACACCTCGCAGGACAATGACTCTTCACATCCGCCCGCTCCCCCTCCCCCGTCGGGATCGCCTTCCCCCAATGCGTAAAGCCTGCCTTGGTCGGTGGTGAAGTAGATTGACCTGTCCCTTCCAATCATAGGTCCATAAACGCGGTCGCCGGGAGCCGGCCAGCCGCAGGCATTCCCCCCGAAAACCCATTTGAGTTTCCCGTTTTTGACGGCGCGCAGAAAGACCCAATGGGAATCCAAAGGCACTCGGTTGGGGAAATCATCCCCAACATAGACCGTACCATCGCCGTCCACGATAGGGCCGGAAAGCCCGTTACTCACGCAAAAATCCCATTTGACCGAGCCGTCGGCGCCCACGGCCGTGAGTTTGCTCACCTGCTCATAGAGGTGCGGCGAAACGTACAGGTTCTCGACAACTTTGATGTAGTACAACGTGCCATCCACACCGATGGAAAACTGAGGGTTGCCCTCGGGTACAACCCATTCGATTCTTCTGTTGACCGACCGGACAACTACAATCCCGTCGTCCCTGCCTACGTACAAAAGACCATTCAGGCCGATCGCCAGTCGGTATCCCATTCGAAGGCGCTCATCGGCCAATCTCCACCTGACCGTGCCATCAGGATCGATCGCGTGCAGTTCCCCTGCCCCACCTTGCAGAAAAAAAATCGTCCCGTCAGGGTCGATCGCGAGATCAAGGTAAAAGGGCGACTCGAATGGGTATTTCCACGCCAGTTGACGGTCGGACTTGAAGGCAAACAGAGTACCCGACGCAGCCTCCTCCGGACGATATCGGTTGAAGAAGACGTAGATCTCCCCACCCGGACCGACCTTCGGCGGCGTGCAATGATAGTCCTCGTCCATTTCGAAGCTCCATACGATCTCGCCCGCGCTGTTGAACAGCCATATTTCGTTGTGCCGGTCCCAAACGCCGCAAATCAACACCCTATCAGCATCCAGCAAGACTGGAGTACCCATGTACTCGGATGGGATCTCCTTGAACCCTTCGTCGATCTTCCCATTTCTGTCAAGTTTGACAAACCTTTGTTCGGAGCGCGACTCGATCTTGTTGTAAGTCTCCACCCAACTGAAAAGGCCCCCATCTTCACCGATGAGAGGCGCGTCCCAGCTTGCCCGGACCAACTTCTGGTCGTCCAGGTACTCCCGCGTCCATTCTAAACGCGGCACCGTCGGCCCCGGCAAATCCGTGGCGTTGGAGTTTCGGGAGTCGTGCCAGTCCGTGGGCCACGGCCCGTCGGCAAGCTGGCCGGCGAGCGCAAGAACCAGGACCGCGGTTGCCGATACATTCATGGTCAACTCCCTTGACCAGCCGATCACTTCGCGGCGTCGGGCGACGAGAAAAGGTTCTGGAATACGAACTTGAGATAGTCGCCGTAGGGCCTTTCCCAGTACGACCTCGCGGTCGAGAACCAGTAGGGATTGGCGTCTGTTCTGACAATCGGCTCCCAGTAGGGGTCGTCAAAGTTGGACTTGTAGCCCGCCAGAATCACGCCGCTGTCTTTGAGACACACCGAGAAATCGTTGGGCGTGGCGGGCTTTGGCGGAGCGTACGCCGCCGCGACCAGCGCCTCGGCGTAGTCGATCTGCTCCTGGTGGTCCTGATTCTTCGTCGCGACCTCTCCCTGATTGTACGACGCAAGCTCGTAGTACGGCACGCTCACGCCCATGAACACCAGCCGAAACTTCCGGTCGAACCACTTGTCGTTTTGCACGCCGTTCAACCTGCGGAGCAGCCCGTCGCCGTTTGTCGGGTCAGCCCTGCACAAACTCCCGAAAAGGTTGGTGCTGTTGTTTCGGTGCAGGTACGCAAGCGGAGGGTCCAACATGACCTGTTCCCGAGCGTAGTCGTTCTGAAACGCCACCCCGGGGCTGCGGCATGGATGCCAGTCGTTCTCGCCGACGCACCGGTTCTGGGATTCCGCCAGAAAAGGGCAGTATGCGGGCTGGCAGAAACCGTCGCTGCAGTCTGCAAACAGGTCGATCCCGGCATTGATACACTGGGAACCACCAGCGCCCGCGGTCTGACACATGCAGCCCGGCAGTTTGGTCAGTTCCCAGAACGTGGTCCCGTTCTTCTTGCACTTCAGGAAAACCTCGCAGTACCTGTTCGGGTCTTTTTTGGGGTCAGGTTCACTTGGGATATCTAGCACCCGCTCACCAAAATCGTTGAAAAGCTCCGTGTTGTCGCGGCGCGCGAAGCCCCCGCACTGGCCCTTGATGTCTTCCACGCAGGCGCCGAACCCGCCAATGTTGATGCCGACGTAGTGGAGCTTTTTGTACAGTTCTATCTCCTTTTGAGCCAGGGCCGAATCGTAACCCATCAGGACACAGTCCGATGGCGGGGGATATTTGTTGTTGCAATGCGGGCCGGCCACGTACTTGTACTGTCCCGGAACCATCTCGTTTATAAAAGGCGCCACCGTCAGCTTGCACGACGGACAGGCGTCCTTCACCCTGCCAAAGACGTCGTCGTCGCCCATATGCCTTGCGAGAAACTGGACAACCTCGTGATAGTCGTTGGCAAGGCTGAAGATCACCTCGATTCTGGTCTTTGTTGAACCTTCGGGCGGCTTGATCGTTTCGATCCAATCCTGCGCCTTGCCGGCCCAGTAATGCAGTAGACAGGCGTAGTTGAACACCCGGTAGTCCGCCTGAATGTCGCACCTGTCCCGATCGGCGGTCATGTAAACGGGCGACCCCGAGTAGTCTTCTTCGGATTCGAATCTCGCTCCCGTGGGATTGGCATAGTCAATGGTCATGTCTATCGAAGGGAGCCTGAACTGAATCGCCCCGTACAACGCCCGCTCTTCGGACAGCGGCAGCTTTTCGTTCCGGAACGCGACTTTCGTGCCGATGTCTTTCAAGTCTTTTGACTTGGTTTGTTCATGGAAGCAGAACGCCTTCTCGGCGTTGGACGGCGTTTCGCGGCCGTAGCCGTACCAGTCCCGAACGTACTGGTCCGTCAGCGCCGTCACCGGCCACTCATTGTACCGATGGTACACGTTGCTGGCGATCAACTCCACAACGAACTTGTGTATCCCGTCCCTGTTCGCCCACTCGACGTACTGCATCATCTGCTCGGGCGTCTGCGATTCGCACGGGTCGAGAAAATACACCAAATCCGTGTGGCTGGAATCCGTGACGACTTGTGCAATGCCCACCCGGACTTGAAGGCTTATCGTGTCGGCGCCGATCTTCTTCATCCGTTTCGTCACCCCTTCAAAACCCGTGTCCACTTCCCCCACTTTTCCCGAAAACAAAAACTCCCGCTGCTCCTTTGTCCCTTCGATGTCATGAAATCTGAAACCCTCCTGCCTCATCCATTCTTGTGAAAGGCCGACGTCCGGCAGGAACCACACCGTCTCCTGGAGGTTGCCGAACTTGTCCACAGGGATGTATCTGGACCCGTGGATCTTTTGCTTGCATTTGCTTTTCGTAAAACACCTGTCCTTGGGACCGCCCTTCGCCGCAAGGTCCGTTGCGGGAATGATCTCATAGGGCGTGTTCCCGAGGTCCACGCCGTTGAGGTTCCGGAAGGTGCCAGGCGGCTCATTCGCGTCAGGCCAGGTCTTGGTGAAGATCTGCGCGGTGATTTCATGCGCCGGCCGGCAGTAACTGAACTGGCAGTCGCCGTCTCCGACGTAGCAGGCCTCGCACTTCTCCGTGTCCTCCCCCAAACCCGGGAAGTACAGGTAGAAATTCCAACGGTCTTTTCCGGGGTGAGTCCTGTTTGCGAACCTGTACACCTGGGTCTTGGCGACGTCGTCCACCGTCATCAGGTCCAGCCACGCATCCACGCTCGAGGAGTAGTACTCCGACGTCCGCGTCTTGCATTCGGCGCCGGCATGCTGGATGTTGCAGGAACCAGCGAAAACCGGCGGGACCGTGTCGTTCCACACGCCCGCCTCGGCGCCGTGGCCGCAGATGAGCTTGTTGCACTTCAACTTGGAGCCAAGGAACATCCTCGAAAGGTTCTTCCAGTGGGCGGTGAACTCCTTCGCTACCGGTTCCCAACTGATGGGAGCGCTGAACTCTTTCCTCCTCTTGCCGTTCTTGTCGGTGAAATAGAGCGCGTCCTCGTGAGTGATTATCTCAAGTTGCCCTCTCCTCGAAACCACGCTCCGTTCCTCCCAGTTCGACGCAAACCCCGTCGTGTAGTAGCCCGGGAGTGCCAAGGAACCCACGTTGTCGGTCGAGACAGCCCTTGCCACCCCTTCGACCTCCTGCCCGCCTCCCGAAATCGTCGTGATCCGCGCGTCCGAGGCAACCACCCTCAACCGGTTGTTGCCGGTGTCTGCGACGAACAGCCACCCAGTCTCGTCGTCGAAAGTGACGCTCGTAGGCGCCTTCAATGCAGCCATTTTGGCGGGACCGCCGTCTCCTGCAAAGCCGCCGCAGAAAAGCTGGAGCCAGCCGGGGAGCACGCACTTCTTTCCGGCAACCGTCGTGATGTAGCCGGGCGGCAGCTTCTCGCCAAAGACCTCGGCCTCGTAGTCCCCGATGTTCACCGCCCGGACGCGGTTCCCTACGCTGTCGGCAAAAAGCAGCACCTTCGTCGGCGGGTTCGGCCCGGCCGCCGCCTTCCCGATGACCGCCACCTCCATGTCCGACGGGAACGTCAGCTTCTCCTCCGTCGCGGGGTGCGGGTGGTCTTCGTTTTTGCCCACAAGCCCCGCCCCCGCCACGGTACGTATCCTCTGGTTCGAGTCCACCCGAAAGATCCGCCCCAAAAGCGCATCGACCACCACCAGCTCGTCGTCTCCCACGAGCGCTATCCCATTTGGAAGTGTAAACCTTACGTCCCGGATGTGCAATCCGTCGGCCGGGGCCTGAAACCCGTCTGTCCCGTTCTCTTGGTTGGTCGCCCCAGTCGGCGTCCCGTCCCGCAGGACGTCGAACGACTGGATGTACCCGCCGTTGAAGGCTATGTACAGCTTCGTCCCCCTCGCGTTCACCGCCAGCGCCCCCGCCTTGGTAGTCTGCCAGCCGGGGGAAGAGGCGTCCAGGAGCTTCCGGACGATCTTGCTTTGGAGGTTCATGTGCAGTAGCTTGCTTTCCTGGAGGATAAACAGGTTCCCGCTTTTGTCCGCCTTGATGCTCTTGATGGGCTTGTCGAACTTCACGTTCTCTCCCGACGCACCATCCTCCGCGGGAACGACCTCGCCCCTGCCCGCCACGCTCGTTGAGATGAAGTTCGTCTGTTTGGCTACCGGGGCATACGTTCCGAACGACGTTATCCCGGCCGCCAACATCAAGTGCCGCGGTGGCAGCCCTGCCTTGGCGACGTCCTCCACGTTGTCTCCCCCCTCTTTCACCAACCTCAGTTCGTCCGAAATCGACGATGCCGCTTGGAAAAGCTGTTCGCTGTATGGGACAAAGAGGTCTGCGGAGATGTTCAGTTGGACGTTTTCCGGAGACAACCTGATCGGCGTCCCGACCAACACCAATTGCGTTTTGGATGACGCCCCGGAATCGAGGGCGGGTGCAAGCTGGATGGTCGTTTCGGTGCTGAGCGAGTTGACGTAAATGACCAGGGTCGCGCCGTTGATTGGACTGTTGAGGTCCACCACATCCACTATCCCGCCCTCTTCCGGCTTGACGATGCCGTCCGGACACCTCTGGATGCTCTCGATTTTGGAGTCCTCCTTGGATACGTTGCCTTCGGGGTCGGTTACTTCGAACAGAAAGGCGTTTATGCCTTTTCTGAGGGCAACCGAAGGAAAGACGAACTTTCCACCCGCGGAAGGGCCATAGTCCGCGCCGTTGAGTTTCACCGACGCGGCTGGGCCCCCCAATTCTATGGTGACCGGTATTTCCTCGCGATAGAGTATCCGCGCCCCGTCCGGCGGCATCACACCGATGATGAGGGGAGAGGCCTTCTTGACGGATACAGTGGTCGTCTTGACCTCCGAGGCGTCAAGCTGCGAGGGGGTGCCGTTCTTGGTGCCGATGAGTTTTGCGGACGCCGAAGCCGAATAGTCGCCATCGGGGGCGTAGGTGCCGTCGGGGAGTTTTCCGTTCCAAACGTAGTCCATCTTGGGCGTCTTGAGGACGTAGAGGCTGCCCTGTTTGAGGGCGCCGGCGCGGTCGAGGGGCTGGGTCTGGCTGCTGGTCGAGACGAGGTTGCCCGCCTGGTCCTTGACCTCGATGTAGACGCTCTCGGAGAACGTCATGGCGCTGTCTTTGAAGTGCGCGTCGGTGACGGACGCCTGGGCACCCACCGTGAGCTTGGTGGTGTCGGCCACGCCGTCCCCGTCGGGCGAGAACTCCGGCGGGTCGGCGGAGAAGGTTTTCAACTCGATCTTGTCTTCACATCCGGTCGAGAGGAAAGAAACGAACACCGTCGCGACCACGAGAATCCCAACTTCTTTCTTCATAGCGCCCCTCCTTCGACGGACCGGATCGGCAGTGCAAGCCGTTCACTCAACATGATCGGGCAGTCCGTCATCGAGGGGCAATACGTAAACTGGACGCCGAGAAAAGGTCCAAAGGGGCATAGGTCAAGAAATGGGATGCAAGTGGAAAATCGCCTTGGGCGGTGGTATGATTTCACGTATGAAACTCGACTTGAGTTCGTTGGTGAGCGCGTTGAGCCAGCTCGACGAGAGCCTCGGGTACTCGCGCTCCGAGACTGCGCGATCGGACCCGAAGCTCTTCAGGCAGTTCCGAAACTCGGTGGTCCAGTGTTACGAGTTCACGTACGAGTTGTGCTGGAAGATGCTCAAGCGCCGTCTTGAGCTCGACGCGCCATCCGCGGGTTCGGTCGACGGCCTGAGTTTTCGGGACTTGTTCCGGCTGGGGGCCGAACACGGCCTTGTCGAAGACCCCATCCGCTGGTTCGAGTACCGGGAGCACCGCAACGAGACCTCCCACGTCTATGACGAGGCCAAGGCCGAACGGGTGTACGAGACCGCCGCGGCGTTCCTCGACGACGCTCAACGCCTCCTGCACGAGCTCGAGCGACGCAACGGTCCGTGAGCGCGCCAATGACGATCCGGCGGGACCACATGGAGATCGTGAAGGCCGTTCTGGCGCGATTGCTTCCTGACCGCGAGGTGTGGGCGTTCGGTTCCCGTGTCCGGGGCACGTCAAAACCGTTCGCCGACCTCGACCTTGCCGTGATCGGCGAGACGCCTCTTCCGGTTTCGGTTTCCGGCGCCCTCAAAGAGGCGTTCTCGGAGTCGGACATCCCCTACCGGGTCGACGTGGTCGATTGGGCAACGACGACGGAGGAGTTCCGCGCGATCATAGGCGCCGAACACGTCGTGATTCACCCGACGACGGGCCCGAAAACCCCTTGAGTCGCATAGGACCTATTTGACTTATAGCCCGGAGGTGACCTTCCACTCGGCGTTTTCGAGGGTGAAGAGCATCTGGGCATCTTCGCTCTGCGTTTCCCACTTTTCCTCGTGCGGGAATTCGACGAGGTATTTCAGGAAATAGTGGTACTTGACCGCGGCGGTGTTGGGTTGTTTCTCCTCGTCGATGTTGATGTCTATGAGGACGATGTCGAGCGTCATGGCCTTGATGCGCTTGAACTTCTCGGCGAGGCGCTTCTTGAGGCCGTCGAGGTTGTAGTCGTCTTCGGCCCCCGGCGTTCCGCCGGTCTCGTGAAAGCGCGGCGAGCACATCCCGGCGATCGTGTCGGCCTCGCGCGCCTCCATCGCCCTTCTGTATTTTTCGACCACCAGCGTGGCGAGCGAGCGCGTCTCGGGCGTGTCCTGGATCTGCGTCCCGGGAATCACCTTGGGTTCGCAGGCGAAGAGCAGCCCCACCGACGCAAGGGCCAAAAGGATGCCTGTCAACGGAAACCGCTTGCTCATTCCTTCCTCCGACTTGGCAGCCATGTTACGGTGCGTCCCCCATCCTGTCAAACTTCCGGCGCACGTCGGTGCGTTTCCGAAGTTGGGGTTGTCGACCGAACGGCGCGTGCCGGGCCGACCCCCGCTCTACAGCCGCACGGACGCGACCCGGCTGCGCTGTAGCGGCGTTTTCGGGCCACCGCCGGGCGCGTACGCGCCCACACACAGCGACGCATCCGAAAACGCCGTGGAGGCGTGGCCGGGGAGCAAGACGCGCGGCCAAGCCCGAACCGTTGCCCCCGGTCCTTCGATCCGGAAACCCTGAACTCCTCAACTCCTTCACTCCCCGCCCCTCAACTCTTGAACCCCCCCGCCCTTCGGTTTGTTCCATCGCACCGCAAGAAAAGACAGCGTCAACGCCACGGCGATCGCAGTCGCCCTGCCCACGAGCGCCCACGGCCACGCCCAGTACACGCGCTCGCCCCCCACGACCGTCGTCAGCACCTCCTCGATTAGGTAGTTCCCAACGACGAAGGTGAGCGCCGGGGCGAGCCGCGCCCCGGCCACGATCTTCGACGCGGCCAGCGCAAACAGCGGGGCGCAGACGATGTACCCCGCGTCGTGGATGAGCGTGACCCAGAACATGCGCGACCCCGCGCCGGGGATCAGGTCGGGCCGATCAAGAAACTGCCTGAGCACAAGCCACGACACGAGCGTCCCCACGCCGAAGCACAGGATCGCAAGCCCCGCGAAAAGCTCAAACGCCTTTGCCTTTTTCTCCGCGCCGCCGAGGCTCATGACTCACGACTCCCAACTTACAACTCACGACTCACGACTCGAGGCAGAGGTTCCGCGTGTCGTCAGTCGTTGGTCGTCGGTCACCCGCCGGCCACTCAACACCCTCCGCAAGCCCTTCCCCGTAGTACACATGCTCGAGATAAAGCCCGTGTGCGGGGGCCGTGACACCGGCCTCGTCGCGTCTCCCGGTCGAAAGCGCCTCGGCGACGGCGCCCTCGGGCCGCCGCCCGTTTCCGATCTCGAGGAGTGTCCCGACCATGACGCGCACCATGTTCCTGAGAAACGCCGTAGCCACGACCTCGACAACAACCAGTTCGGAGTGCGGAGTTCGGAGTTCGGAGTTCGGAGTGCGGAATTCGACACTCGACATTCGGCATTCGACATTCCGCGGGCGCGTCACGGTACAGGAGAAGACCCGCCGGACGGCGTGCGCAGATTCGCAGTCGGCGGCGCGAAAGGCCCCAAAGTCGTGCTCGCCCGCAAATGCGGCGGCCGCGCGCGACATCGGGGCAAGATCGAGTTTGTGCGGGTGGTGGAGCACCAGTCCGCGCCCGATTGCGGGCGGCGCGGGGCGGTTGAGAATGAGGTAGCGGTACATCTTGCCGGTCGCCGACCTTCGGGCGTCGAAATCCGGTTCCGCCTCGACCGCCGAGATCACGCGCACGTCCCGCGGCATTATACCGTTTAAGGCCTTCATCATCCGCGCCGGATCGACCGGACCGGCAAGATCGAACGTGGCCACCTGGCCCCTGGCGTGCACCCCCGCGTCCGTCCTCCCCGCGGCCGTCACGCGGACCTGCTCTTTGGTGAATACGGCGACGGCCTTTTCGACCTCCGCCTGGACGGTCCTGGACCCCGGCTGAAACTGCCAACCCGAGAATCCGGTCCCGTCGTACTCCAAAAGAAGTCGGTACCTCGGCATCTGGGCTACATCTCGAACAGGAGCCCGAAGAGGAACGTCTCGGACCCGAGGTTTAGGCCGTCGGATCCGAAGTTGTCCACGCGCGAGATGACGCCTTCGGCGAAAAGGTACGTGTTGTTGACGCCCACGTTGACGTCGAAGTCGTTGGCGGTGTCCGAGTCGACCCAGTCCAGAAGGAGCGCGAGCCCGAACGCGACGTGCCAGCCGAACTTGCCGCCCGATCCCCTCCCGTCGCCGGTCGAGGCGACGTCGCCGGTGGCGTTGAGCACCCACCAGAAATAGTAATCGAGCCCGGCCTTGACGAACGGCGTGAGCGGTATGTCTTTTTTCTGCGCCAGCCAGTCAAAGCGGTACGCCACGTCGAGCGTGAGCGGAACGATGTTCAGGACGGTGGTGTCGGTGGATTTCTTCTCGGCGCCGGTCTTGGGATCCAGCGCCCGCCCTTTCCCGAGGGCCTGCCAGAACCCGGCGCCCCCGCCCACAGACGCCGTCCCGACCTTCTGGAAGACGATGTACTGGAGTTCGACCCTGCTGAGCATGTGGCTCGAATTGCCGAAAACCGTCCCGTACGGCTTGTTGCTCAACCCCGCCTCGTCGTCGATGTGATTGGGATAGAACGGACCGAACTTGATCTCGAGCTCCATCGTGCGCGGGGACTCGGCCGCGGCCGGCCCGTGCACAAGAAAGAACGCCGCGCCCATCACGACGGCAAGAACGGATGCCACGGGCGGCGTTGCGCGGCCCGCGCGCCTCCTGCGGGCGAAGAGGGCGAAGGCCCCCGCGATCGCCAGTCCCAGCATCGGCACCGCCGGATGGACGGCCAGCCACGCGATAGCAACCAGCGGGAGGAGCGCCGTGCCGGCGGCGAACCGGAGCCCCGGACGCCTTTCGATGAACGCCGCGAGCGGCGGGCTCACGCGGTAGTACCCGCCGACCAACGCCCGCCCCGCCGCGGTGCCGAGCAGTCGCCGGTCGCGAAACTCCCTCAAGACCCGGACGAACGGGTGCGCCGGTGACCCGTATGCCGCCGTCGCGACGAAGCAGAACCCGCCCGTTTCCTTGCCCCCGCCGGCCCGGTAGTACTCGAAAAAGTCCTGGACGGGGACGGGCATTCCGTACGACGGCTCGCTCTTCTCGCCCTCGTTTTGCGCGTAGTCGAGCTGGGCGGCGCGGATCTCGTACTCGACGCCGTTTTCAAGGTCCGTGATCGTGGCCGACGTCGTATCGGCGTCGACCGAGCCGTATTCGCCGGTGTCGTCCTTGGGGCGGTAGTACAGCCTGAAACCGCCCTGGTCGGCGTCGGCCGAATCGGAAGACCAGTCGAGCGTCACCTTGAGGTTCTCCTCGCCGGCCGCGATCGCGGTGACGGAGGGCGCCCCCGGCGCCGCGGTGTCGAAGCGCAGGGTCACCTTCCCGCTCGCGGACGTCGAACTCGATCCGCCGTCCGCCGTCGAATCGCTCGTTTCGATGATGACATAGACGTCCTTGTCGCCGTCCTTGCCCTGGTCGGCGTCGTGACTGACGATGTCCTGGACGGTGATGTCGGCCGATCCCGTGGTCGAGCTGTAGGACCCCGAAGTGATCTCCGTCGCCCCGCCCCTCGACGAGGAGCCGACGGTGACGTAGTAGTTCCCGCTGGTCACGGCGGTGTCGGTCGTCCACGAGACGTTGAGCGCCTGGTTGGCGCTTTTGGCGGGGGCGCCGACGTACTCGGGGTGGTTCGTGTTGCCCGTATTCGCGACCGCCACCGTGACGGTGAGCGCCCCGGCGGCCGCCGGCGCGAGCAGGACGGAAAGCGCCGACAGCGCGATGATCGTGTTCCTCATGGGAATCTCCTACTGCCCGATGAACAGCTCGGCAATCTGCACGGCATTTAAGGCCGCGCCCTTCCGCAGGTTGTCGCAGCACAGCCACATGTTCAAACCGTGCGCGACGCTTGGGTCTTCCCTGACGCGGCCGACGAACGTCTCGTCGGTCCCCGCACAGTCGATGGGCATAGGATATGCGGCACGGGATGGGTCGTCAATTATTCTCAACCCCGGCGCCCTTGAAAGGACCTCGCGCGCGGCCCCCGCCGTCAGGGGACGCTCAAGCTCTATGTTGACGGACTCGGAGTGGCCGACGAAGACCGGCACGCGGACGGTGGTCGCCGACACCGGCAATCCGGGGAGATCGAGGATCTTGCGGGACTCGTTTGCCATCTTGGCCTCTTCCTTTGTGCTCCCGTCGGCGAGGAATGAGTCGATGTGAGGGATCACGTTGAAGGCGATCTGGTGCGTGAACTTCCTCTTTTGGATGGGCCGTCCTTCGCGGATCGCCCCGGTCTGCCCTTCCAGATCCTGCATCCCCCCGGCGCCGGCGCCCGAGACCGACTGGTATGTGGACACGACGACCCTTTTGATGCCGGCGGCCTCGTGCAGCGGTTTCAGAACCATGACGAGCGGGATGGTCGAGCAGTTCGGGCTCGATATGATCCCCTTCATCCGGTACACCGGCAGGTGGTGCGGGTTGACTTCGGGGACGATGAGCGGGACGTCGGGGTCCTCGCGATACGCCGAGGTCTTGTCGATGACGACGCATCCGGCCCCGGCGGCCTTCGGCGCGTATTCGAGACTCACACTCCCCCCGGCGGCGAAGAAGGCTATCTCGAATCCGGCAAACGCCTCCGGCCTCACCGCCTCGACGGGCAGGGGAGAGCCCCGGAAGTTGAGGATTCTGCCCGCGGATCTCGGCGAAGCCAGGAGCCGGAGATCCGACACGGGGAAGTCCCTTTGTTCGAGGACCCTGACGACCTCTGCCCCGACCGCCCCCGTCGCCCCCAGGATTACCACCTTGAATGAACGCACGCCGCTGCCTCCATGGTTCCGCCCGCGGAAATCGTCTTCACCGAGATGCCGGACGCGCCGCCGCAGGTCTCGACGCGCATTGGTACCGCATGGGCGGCGAATCCGCAAGTGCTGTTCGCGCCTCCTGCCTCCCGCCTCATGCCTCGTGCCTCGCTGCCGCGGCTTGACAGCACGCAGGCATGCAACTACCCTGATCTTCGGGACTCTTGGAGAGGAAACGCAATGAAGCTTTCGGCCTGCCCCGAGGACGCCGCCATAATCCAACAGGTCCTCGATCTGCTGACGGAAAGCGTCGTCGTCGTCGACCGCGACGGCCGCATTGACTTCGTCAACGAGGCCTTCGCGTCCGCGCTCGGCTACCGCGCGGACGAACTCGTGGGCCGCCTGTATCTGGAGCTGTTGGACGAGGAGTCGATGAACACGGCCATGGAGGGGCTCGAGCGGGCGCTCCGGGTACCGGTCACGCCGCCCACCACGGTCACAGTCAAGACGAGATCCGGGCGCTGCCTGGCGATGACGTTCGAGGGGATGGGCATCAGGACGGCGGAGCGCGGCCTGGTCGGCGTCTGTTGCGTGGCCCACGACCTGCCCCCGGCGACGCAGGATTGACAGGGTCGCAAAAAACCAGAATCTTGACTCTCCCGTCATAATCCGGATTGGTTCACGCAAAGGCGCAAAGCCCGCAAAGAAAATCCAATTCCAGCATGCCGACTTGGCGTTCTTTGCGTCTTTGGGTGAGGAATGCTTTTTGCGACTCCAACAAGACTTGTGGAAGCGCAAAAAAACCCTGGGCGGGGTCGCCGCTCAGGGGTTTGATCCGGAACACAAGACCGGTTACTTCTTCATCTTCTTCGGCCCGGCGCCCTTCTTGTCGTCCTTCTTGCCCTTGTCGTCCTTCTTGCCCTTGTCGTCTTTCTTGCCCTTGTCGTCCTTCTTGTCGTCCGCGGCGGGCGACGGCGCGGCGGCGGCGGCGGCCTTGGCCTTGGCGTACGCGGCCTCCTTCTTGAGCTCGGCGTTGGCCTTTTCGAGTTCATCGACCTTGGCCTTGAGCGTCATGTTGTCGGCCGCCATCTTCAGGTTGTCCTCAGTGAGCTTCTTGATCGCCTCGCCGCCGCAGCCAAAGAGCACGAATCCGGCGAACACGACCAGGCACGCAATCAGCAGACCCTTCTTCATGGAATCCTCCTTCGGTTGGTGGGAACAACTCAAACGCCGCCTTTCTAGCACACTTCTACCTTTTCTGCATCAAATCTTGTACGGCCCGTCCCGGACTTTGGATCGGCGGGGCAATCGGCTAGAATGGCACCCATGACACCGCTCCTGGCCTTGTTGACCGTCGCCGTGCTGCTCGACCCGTGGCTCGCGATACTCGACGAAGCGGGTCTTTCGTTTTCG
>JACRCP010000417.1 GCA_016218965.1 Deltaproteobacteria bacterium
CTATGATACCGGCGCGGACAGCGGCAGTGGGGATTTCGGGACCGACATGGGTGTCTATGATACCGGCGCGGACAGCGGCAGTGGGGATTTCGGGACCGACGTGGGTTTCGACGCCGGCTGCACGCCTGACTGTGTCGGAAAGTGTGGCGGGCCCGACAGGTGTGGTGGCACCTGTCCAGATAGCTGCATTGCACCGGAAACCTGCGGCGGGGGCGGAGTGCAATCCATCTGTGGTTTCATCCCCACGTGCGGGCCTTCTCCGTCCGGCAAGGGCGGCGACATGTGCGACATCCCTGCCGGCGCGTTCTGGATGGGCTGCAACGTCGCAGTGGACAAAGAGTGTTCGAATGACGAAAAACCGTACCATGAGGTCACGGTGCCGAATTTCAAGATTGACAAATACGAAGTATCGGCCGGTGAGTACGGTGAATGCGTGTCGGCCGGTGTATGCACAGGTGCGGACACGGAAGGCAAGTGCAACTACCACGCTGCCGGAAAAGACAACCATCCTGTCAACTGTGTGGACTGGGACCAGGCCAAGGCGTATTGCGCGTGGGCCGGAAAAAGACTTCCGTCCGAGGCTGAGTGGGAAAAAGTAGCGCGGGGGGCGGATGGGCGGAAGTATCCGTGGGGAAACACGGGGCTGGACTGTGATCATGCGGTGACGTCGGTCAGCCCGTGCAGCGCCTCAGGCACTGCGGCCGTGGGATCCAAGCCAACAGGCGCAAGCCTGTATGGCACCATGGATGCAATCGGGAACGTGTGGGAATGGGTCCATGACGACTACCATCCGAGCTACTACGGCGCTCCGGCTAACGGCCGTGCTTGGACGGATGATCCGCGTGGTACGTATCGCGTGTTGCGCGGCGGCGGTTGGTACTACGGTGACGCCGACTCTCTTCGATCTTCCCGTCGCGTCGGTTTCCACCCGTCGTACAGAACCGACTACCTGGGGTTCCGGTGCGCATGGCCATGTGTCGCCGACTGTTCCGGCAAATGCGGCGGCGATGATGGATGTGGTGGTACCTGCCTCGACAACTGTGATCTGCCTCAGACCTGCGGCGGCGGGGGTACGGAGAACGTCTGCGGTTGCACGCCGGACTGCGCTGGCAAGTGCGGCGGCGATGATGGTTGCGGAGGGAAATGTCCCGACAACTGCGTAGCACCAGACACTTGTGGTGGGGGCGGGACGCAAAACGTATGCGGTAATCCGTTCGTTTGCGGACCATCACCCAGCGGCAAGGGCGGTAGCATGTGCGACGTTCCGCCAGGAGCATTCCAAATGGGGTGCAACAGCGCTGTGGATAATGAGTGCGAGATCGATGAAATCCCCGGTCATCAGGTGGTGGTCGCGGAGTTCAAGATCGACAAGTATGAGGTCACAGTGCTCGACTACGTGGCGTGCGTGACTGCTGGAGAATGCACTGCCGCAGGAACGGGCGGCGGGTGCAACTTCGGCGTGGCGCCAAGGGAAAACACCCCTACTAACTGCGTAGACTGGAATCAGGCGAAGGCGTATTGCGCATGGGCGGGCAAGAGACTGCCGACAGAGGCGGAATGGGAGAAGGCGGCGCGAGGGATGGACGGGCGAAAATATCCATGGGGGAATGACCCATTGGATTGCAATCACGCGGTCCACTCCGCGAACGGGTGCAACTACCCAGGCACAGCACCGGTTGGCAGTAAACCCGCGGGAGTAAGTCCGTATGGCGCCGAGGACATGATTGGCAACGTATTTGAATGGGTAGAGGATGACTGGCCTTCCAGTTACTATACAACACCGGTGGATGGGAGCGCTTGGCTGGACAATCCGCGGGCCTCAAAGCGGGCGATGCGTGGCGGTGGTTGGTACTACTCCTATACGCGGGATCTTCGTGCTTCGGAACGAAACGGCAGCGACCTCACGGACACGTTTTTCGACATTGGCTTCCGATGTGCGTGGAATTGCATTCCCGCCTGTGGGGGCAACTGCGGCGGCGATGATGGATGCGGTGGTACGTGCCCAGACAACTGTGTTTTGCCCGAGACATGCGGCGGGGGTGGCTCGCAGAACGTGTGTGGCTGCAGTATGCCCGACTGTTCTGGCAAATGCGGCGGGGCGGCGGACGGATGCGGGGGGATTTGCCCCGACCCGTGCGACGGCCATGGAACATGCAACGCTGGCGCATGTACGTGCGATGCCGGATACACGGGTACTTTGTGCGACGTTTGCGAAACCGGGTACACGGGCTATCCGAATTGCGTTAGGACCCCGGTTTGCGGCCCGTCGCCGACTGGGAAGGGCGGCGACATGTGCGACGTGCCCGCCGGCGCGTTCATGATGGGGTGCAACACCGACGTGGACACGGAGTGTTATGGCGATGGCAGGGAGGACCCGTACCACAGCGTGACGGTGCCGGCGTTCAAGATCGACAAGTACGAGGTGACGGCGTCGGAGTACAAGGCGTGCGTGACGGCGAGCGGCTGCAACGCGGCGAACACCGGAAGCGGCTGCAACTACAATGTCGCAGGAAAAGAGAGCCACCCGATCAACTGCGTGGACTGGAATCAGGCGAAGGCGTATTGCACGTGGGCCGGAAAGAAGCTGGCGACCGAGGCGGAGTGGGAGAAGGCGGCGCGTGGTATGGACGGGAGGAAGTACCCGTGGGGAAACGACGTGCTCGACTGCAACCGGGCCGTGCATTCGGTGAGCCCGTGCAGCAATTCGGGAACGGCGACGGTCGGCAGCAAGCCGACCGGGGTCAGTCCGTGCGGTGCGATGGACATGGTCGGAAACGTGTGGGAGTGGGTGGAGGACGACTACCATTCGAGTTATACAGGCGCCCCTGCCAACGGCAGCGCGTGGGTCGATGGTCCTCGCGGCTCGTACCGGGTGTTGCGCGGCGGCGGCTGGAACGACATCGGCGGCGGTGCGGAGAACCTGCGTGCGTCGGGCCGCGGCCCCGACAACCCGACGTTCCGGTACGACTTCGACGGGTTCCGTTGTTCCCGGGACGGTTCCTGATTGCGCTTTGGGGCTTTGTTGCTTTTGGCCTGAACGCCCCAGATCACAACGAGCGGTGCAATCGGTTGATGCGAGCACGCTTTGAGCTATAATGGCCCTGGACGATTCGCAAAGGGAGCGGGAAATGGCTTCATCAGTCGTGCGTATGACCAAGGCCGAGCTTGAGGAAATCATCGAGAAGTCGGTAGAGCACAAGCTCCTGGAGATTCTCGGGGATGCCGATGAGGGCGCCGAGATTCGGCAGGCCCTCAAAGAACGCTTGATCCGGCAAGGCAAGAGGGTGGCCGCCGGTGAGCGCGGCAGATCGCTCGGCGAGGTCGCCCGCAAGCTTCATCTGCATTGACGGCAGTATACGAAATGGAGGTCCCCATGAATTCGCGCAAACTATCGCTCGTCACGGTCGTCCTGGTGCTGATGGTCACGGCGGTTCTCGCGGGTGCCGGGCACACGGGGAGCACGGACTTCCCCGCGCGGATGGAGGCGCTGTTTGGGGAGATCGTCTTTGAGGCGGCGCCGGTGCCGGAGTGGCTGCGGGCGTCGTTTGACCCCAAGACCGCCGGGTTGGGCGGCGTGAAGGTGGGGGCGGGGGGCATCAAGGAGATCGTCGCCGGCAAGGACGTTTCGATGCTTTCCGACGACGAAGTCCGGCCGCTCCTCGCGCACTTTTTGGGGCACGTCATCCTGAGCCACCGGCTGGACGGCGTCAAGAGCAGTGAAAAAGGCGCGATCGAGGCGGGGGCGCACGTCTATGCCGCCGAGGTCATGGTGAGAAGAGGCATGCGCGCGGATGCGTACGCGAAGGCCATGAGGAACATTGCGGCCAAGTACAAACAGTCGCTGTGCGATCTGAGCTCCGGCGTCGAGGCGGTCGAGAAAAAACGCGAGGTGATCGACGGCGCGCCCGGCGTCTTTCTGTACGCCCGGCTGGCGCTGCGGAACGGGGACTTCGATGCGGCCTACGCGGCGTACCGGCAGCTCGCCGACGGATTGAAGCCCTACGAGGACCCGGGCATCTTGAACACGATGGGCTGGTTGAGTCTTTTGAGGCTGGCCGAGACGAACCCGGCCAGGGTCCGTGCCGAAAGCGAGGCGCCCAAGGAGGGATTCGACGCGAAGCACCTGTATGTTCGGGCCTACGTCGTCCCGCAAAAACCTGTGAAAGTCCGTGGCGGCCCGGCGGGCGGCGTCCCGGCGGAGATTGACGAGGCGCTCCGCCTTTTCAGGCGCGCCCATGCGCTTGTCCCGCACTGGCTGGCGCCCAGGATCAACGAGCTTTACGCCCTCGATTTGGCGGTCCATCTCCACGGAGCAAAACAGGCCGAACGCGACGTCGGCGGACGGCTCGCCGACGCCCTAAGACTTGTCGCGGCAACGGCCGGACCCGAGGAGAAAGTCGCGGCCCTAAACGCCGTCGGGATTTGGCTCGCCAACGAGAGCAGCCGCGCCGACGCTGTCTCGGCGTTCGATTCGGCGCGATCGGCCGTCCCGTGTGAAGACCCGAAGTCGCCCAACGCCTGGACCACCTGCTGGAACGGCTGGCTTGCCGAGTCGGAGGCGGACGCGAAGCCCGGTACGGCGTCGCCCGCCCCGAAGTTCCCGCGCGAAACGGTGCTCGCGGCGCTTGCCAAGAGCCCCGGCGGCCACGAGGTCCTCCTGACGGCGTGCAGGGCGCTGGGAGTTCCCCGGGATGCGCGCAGGCCCGAAGTGAAGGTGAAATCATGGGAGGTGAAAAAGGGGGGGCTGCCGCCGGAACTGCGCAAGGAGATCGCGGGGAGCGGCACGGTCCCGATGGAGGTCGTCGAGCGGTTCTCGAGTTGGATCGAGAAAGGTGACGCGGCTGATGCGGTGTTTCAGGCGCCGGACGGTTCGGTCCTAATCGCGAGGGGTGCCTCGGCGTTGACGATCATCGTGGGCAGCGGCGGAGAGAAGGCGCGGCGGGCGCTCAAGGAGATCGCCGCAAAGATCGACTCGAAACTCTGCTTCGAGACGAGCGAGCTCCCCGGCGGCGGAAAGGCGAAGGAACGCTGCTGCATGGTCCCCGACGGGGGCAAGGTCGCCATGAGCTGCGCATCCGGCGACGGGTCGGAGAAACTCGTGTTCGAGATACGGATGGACGAGACAAGCTGATCAAAACCCGTGATCCGTAATCCGTGATCGGTAATCCGATCGGACCACGGACCACGGGCCACTTGTGTTGTCACTTCGGTCTGTAGCTGCAGCCGTCGGCCTCGCACACTTCCTGCGTGGTCGTGCCGCTCATGGCGTCGGTCACGGAGCGCTGGGAAGTCGGCTTGCAGTATTCTCCCATGCAGTTGGCGTTCCCGTTGCGGTAGATGCAGCCGCAGGCGCATGGTTTCTGGACCCAGTTCCCCTCGGGACACTCCAGGAGTGAGCCGTCGTCAAGGCAGTACTTGAAGCCCTCGCACGTCGTGGGGACTGAGACCTTGATCTTTTCGGCCGACTTCTTCTTTGGGGACGGCCTTGCTCCCCTCGTTGCCACTTCACCTTTTTGCGGCTCCGCCGGCGCGGCGGCGGGCACCACCATGAGCATGATCTCCTGGTCCTCGCCCTTGAACTTGACCTCGCCGAGGAACACCCCCGCGGGCGTCCCTTTGATCGCGGGCGCGGCGGTTTCGCAGCCGTACGCCACGGCGCAGAACACGACAAAGGCCGCGACAACCAGCGCTCGGTTTTTCATGTTGCCCTCCCGGGTGAGAGTTTCTGCAGGGATACTCACATGGAAGGAGAGCCGGTGTCAAACGACGTTGCACGGCGCGGACGAAATGGGGTAGAATCCGCGCGCAAAGAGACGAACGAACCGCGGAGAAGGGTCCTGCAGATGAGAGCGAGCGGCCCGGCCCGGATGGCGACTCGTATGGGACGGTGGTTGGCGTTTGGCCTGCCGGCCGTCTTCGCCATGGCGTGCGCGGCGGGTCGTGATCCGTCGTCAGTGATCCGTGATCCGTCCGGACCGAACCTTGGTGATCCGAGATCCGTGGCCGGTGATCCGATCGGACAACGGACCACGGACAACGGACCACGATATCCGGACCACGGACCACCGACCACGGATCACGGCGCGCCTGCTTTGGCGGTCGGCAGCCCCATGGTGGATTTCGGCCTCAAAAGACTGGACGCCGAGACTGGGGAACTTGGAGAGATCATATGGCTCTCCGACTTCGTCGGCGGGAAGGATGCGAAGGAGCCGAAGAAGGCGCTTCTCCTCAATTTTTTCGCAACGTGGTGCGAGCCGTGCAAGGCCGAGCTGCCGGTGCTCGTCGAACTCCACCGCAGGTACGCGGGGCGCGGTTTTCAGGTCCTTTCCATCAACTACCACGACGAAGACGACGAGATCGGCGGCGTGCTCAAGAAGTCCACGGAGATCATGAAGACGTTCGCGCTTCCATTTCCCGTCCTTGTCGACCGGTACACGAACCGCAACCAGCTTGTCTACATGGGTTCAAAGGCGGCCCTGCCGTGCAACGTGCTAATCGGTTCGGACGGCGTGGTCGCGGCCAGGTTCCAAGGCGGGCGGAGCGCGACGATGGAAGAACTCGAACAGGCAATCGCAAAACTCACAGGAGGGGCCGGTGGAAATGAAAAAGCAATCGGGAAATGAAGCGTGGTCCGTGGTCCGTGGTCCGTGGTCCGTAGGGGAGCCACGCGGGACCGCAGAACGGGCCAAGTGCTCCCGCACCGGCTTGGCGCCAACGCCGGTTTTGGCGTTGACCGGTTTCTTGCTGGCCTTGGGGATCGCATACCCGGCCGCGGCCGAGGAGAAGGCGGTGCCCGCGGCCGAGGAGAAGGCGGCGCCCGCGGCCGACGCCAAGGCGGCCGAGAAGCCAGCTCAGGAGTCGAAACCGGCAACGCCGCCACCGGCAAAGAAGTTCCTTGTCCAGAAGTTCGAGGCGGTTGGGGTCGAGCCAGGCATGGCCAAGGCCGCCGAGGAGGCGGTAGTGCTCGACGTCGGGCAGCGCGAGGGGCTTTCGGCCGTCACGTTCGCCGAGATGGAGCAGACCATCAAGTTCGCCAAGACGCAGACTGAAACGGGCTGCGCAGAGCTTGAAAAGTGTTTGGTCGAGGTGCGCAAGAAGCTCTCGGTAGACACGGTGATCGTCGGCAAGCTCGGCAAGATGGGGGACGATTTTCTCCTGAGCGTCAATACCATCGACACGCGCACGGGGGCCGCCTTGCAGAGGGCCACGGTGCAGGCAAAGGAGTTTTCGGACCTCAAGACGCAGGTGCGCGGGGCGGTGGACGAGCTTTTGGGGGTTGGTGTCCGGAAAAAGATGTTTCAGCTTCCGGCAGGGGGACAGCTAAAGCTGGCGGTCTGGCCGCTCGTCGGGCGCGGCGTCCCGGCCGAGACGGCTGATTCGATGACGCAGATCCTCTCGGCCGAGCTCAACCAGATCAAGGGTGTCGGGGTCATGAGCCAGGACGACATCAAGGCGATGGTGAGCAAGGTCGCGACAGAGAAGAAGCTCGACTGCACCGGGAGCACGGAGTGCATAGTCGAGATCGGCGCGGCGCTGGGGCTTTCGAAGCTCGTGATCGGGGCGGTGGGGAAGGTCAAGGATACGTTCGTCATTTCGCTTCAGCTTCTCGAAACCCGAAAGGCCGAAGTCCAGAGCAGGGTGCTCGAATCGTTTGCCGGGGACGCGGACGAGCTCAAGAACGCAATCAAACTCGCGGCGTACCAGGTGGTTGGGGTTGACTACGCCGCGAAGAGCGGCGGCGTGGATCTGACGTTCAACGTCGAGGAGGCCGAGGTCCAGCTCGGCGAGAAAAAGGCCAAGCTCAAGGAGAGCCGCTATGCACAGAAAGACCTGACGCCGGGGCGCTACTCCCTGCGCGTGCTCGCCGACCCCGGGGACTACTTCCCCTTGCAGACCGACCTGTACGTGGCCCCGGGTGCCGAGAACGTGCGCACGCTGACTGTACAGGAGAAGACACACTGGTACCAGACGTGGTGGTTCTGGACCATCACAGGCGTCGTCGTCGCCGGCACCGTCGGCGGCATAGTCTGGGCGACTCAGGTCGAAACCCCGGCGGGGAGCGGGACGGTGACGGTAGGACAGTGAGGCAGTGGTCGGTAATCCGTGATCGGTGATCCGAAACGGGCAACGGATCACGGACAACGGGCCACGGACAACGGATTGCGGTCGGAGGGGTGCATCCAATGCGGAATGATGAAAGCGGAATGACGAAGGAGGACGCTGGGAGGGCTTCGGGCTTCGGGCTTCGGGCCTCGGGTCCGTCTTGGAGTGCGGCGGCCATGGGATGCGCCCCGGAGGGCGACGGTAATCCGCCACCCCTGTCGGGGTTTGGAATTCCTATCCAACGCGATCCGAGGGTTCCGTCGCCTTCGGCTTCGTCACCCCCGGCTACTCACAGTCGCCACTTCGTGGCTCTCCTCCTCGCCGCCTTCGTCGCTCTGCCCTACGCCTGCGGCCAGAACACCCCCGGCACGTCCAACCTCACCTTCCTCTGGCCCGAGGGGGTCAAACCCGACTTCGCCAAGGTGTCGCTGTACGCCTCGGCCAAGCTCCAGCAGTGGCCCGGGGGTGATCAGGCGGCAGCCTCGACGCTCTCGGAGTCGGGGCCGGCAAAACTCGGCGACACGGCGCAGCAGCTCACGTTCGGCGATCTGACCTACGGCGGCGAGAGGGTCGTTGTCGTGGAAATCCGCGGGGCCGAACGGAAGGACGCCGCAGTCCTGTACTTCGGCGCGTCGGACCTGTTTGCGATCGAGGCCGGGAAAACGACCGACGTCGCCGTAAAACTCGCCCTCCAGCCCGGCCCCGCGCTCGAAAAGCCGCTGGTGAGGATTTTCTTCGACGGGAATGAGGCGGAAATCGTCCGATCGGCGAAGGTTACCTTGCGCCTGACGCTTTCCCACGCCGACACCGTGACCGTCGCCAACGATCCCGCCTTCTTCGCGGGAAAGGCGGAACTCCCCCTCTCGTCACTCAAGGCCATCGGCGGCAACGAATACGAGTGGCCCGGGGCGTGGGACATTAACGAGGGCCTCGAAGGAACGGGAGACGGCCAGCGATCGGTGTTCGTGAAGACCTCCAATGCCTTCGGCCATGTGTCAGAAATGGTGCGGGCCGGGGTAACGTTGGACATCACACCGCCGGGTATTTTTGCCGAAAGTGTAAGTCTTTCGATCAAACCTGCGGCCGGTTGCGTGTTGGACCAGAACAATGTCACCGCGCTGACGGTGGGGTCTACTGCCGTTGTCTCGTTTACAGCGACCGAACCTTTGGATGGTCTCCCGATCCTCATTTCGAAGGGCAGTATTTTAGCCCTTTCGTTCAACAACCCGGTTCAAAATGGCACATCATGGCAGATGTCGTACACGGTGACCGGAAGCGAACTTGGATTGACCGAAGGGGAGTACGAGTTGTATGTATTCCTTAGAGATCTGGCGGGGAACGAGAACGCACCAGCTCCGGGCGTAAAGCTACAAACCAATCTGACATTCAAGGTCATCGCCAGCCTCCCCGTTTTGACGATAGATCAGACAAAGGTCACATACTTCCGCTCCCCTTGGGGCAACGGAGCCGAGGAGAAACTCGATCTAGACGATCCCAACAGCTTCGTCATTCCCGCCGGGCCGTACTACTCTCTTGCACCCGCTGACCCGCGGCAGAACACGCATGTTGTCCCTGCTGGCACCTTCCTCCTCCAGGACGGCACAATTCCAACATTACTGCGTGTGTGGACAAGCGAAGAGATGAAGGACGATCTCGGCAGTCTGATACCCAACGCCGACGGGTCCTGGCCCCGCAAGGAACTTCGCAAACAGAACTCGCCAGTCCTGTATGCATCCGCCATCGATCGCTCATGCAGCGAGACCGGCCCGAAGAAGATCGAGAACGCCGAATGGGTGGCGACGATGAGCGGGAAGGTGCCTGGGAGTACTTTCGAAAACCCATTCGATTTCATTGCAACTGGCTACTTCAGGCAGTCTTTGAATCAGGATTCTTCCACAGGACAAATCTTGTCCCAAGACATTGTCGGTATTTCGAGTCTTGATTCGCAAGCAATAAAATGGTCTTCAAAGCCTGGTTGGCAAAGATTCAACGAAAACTTGGATAGTCCAAGTGGTAGATACGACTTTGCCATGGCGTATGACAGTACTCGTGACAAAGTTGTTCTATTTGGAGGAAGGGATTGCGACAATATCTCCACAAATGGTATCTCTTTAGTTCCGAGTGAAGACCGAGGGAAGCGGAGTGCCGAGGTGCCATGAGGACTCCATGCGCCGAAAATGGTTCTCCGAGGAGAACGCCTGGCTTTGTGAGCGGCTCACTGTCAGTCAATTACGCCTCCGAA
>JACRCP010000407.1 GCA_016218965.1 Deltaproteobacteria bacterium
CAACACGAACATTCACCGCACCGTGAACCCGCCGCCCGAAGGAGACCACGACGGGCACGCCGCGGCCGGAACACCGGCGTCGAACCCGACATCGGCGCCCGTGTCGGTGCCGCCATCCGGGATGACGACGCTGACGTCGCCCCCCGCCGAAAAGAGCCGCACCCAAATGACTTCCCCCTTGAAGCAAGGGGAGGTAAGGTGGGGTGGCATCATGTGCTCACAATCGCGCACCCGCAACTTCCCGCGGGTTTGCTCGGGCCGGTCCCTCCGTCGTTTCTCGTCCCATCGTCTTTCGTCCCGTCGTCCTTTCCCTCGTTCCGCGCCGCGTCCGACGGAGCTTCGGCGGAGTCGGATCCCTCGTCTTCTCGTCCTTCGTCTCTCGTCCCTTCGTCCATTCCTCCGCCGTCCGTCCCCCCGTCCATCGCCGCGCGCGCCTCGCGCACGTCGCCCTCGACATCAAGAAGGACCGACGCAACGTCCGTCGCACCTCCGCCCGATACTTGGAGTTCAATCCGGTACGACCCCGGCAGGTCGGGTGTGAATCCGGTTTCGACCGCCGAGGGCGCCGACAGTTCCGCCGCCGACATCTCGGGCTTCATCGTCACCCGCCACGAATACGAGAGCGCCCCGCCGCTCGGATCGCACGACTTCGCCCCGGAGAGGGTCACGGGCTTTAGCACGTCGAGCGCAGGGCGGTATGGGTTGATCTCGTATGACGGCATCAGATCGACAGCCGCGACGACCCCCCGAATGGTCTCGGATGTTGACAGATGAAAAGGACCGTTTCCCGGCTTCGTGACCTTGGTCATGGCGTCGTCCGATGGCGTTAATCCACAAACACCCGTTCCACCGCCGTAGGACCCCTGTACCTCAGTGTTTCCAACGGGGGCGGCCTCAAACTGGTAGCCGTCGACTTCATCGTTGCCCAGGCCGAGGAAGACCTCGCCGCCGCCGGCAATCAACGGCGAACCCCACCACGACGACCCGAGTTCGCGGATTGCCTTGCCGTAGAGCGTGACGTCGAAACCCAGTCCGTTCCCGCGCATCGCAGAAAAATCGGCGTCTGACACGTATTCTTCGATCTCGACGTTCTTCCCCAGCGCGGCTCCGTAGCCAATCTCACCACCCGAATCCCACACGACCATGCCCGCTGAGACGGCCAATTTTTTTGTCTCGAAATCCGACCCGGTTTTCTTCTCGACGACCATCACCGTCATGAACCGCCCCTTCGCGCCCGCCGGGAGATCGACCGTCGCATTGAGGACGTTGTGCGTCCGCTCGTCCCACTGCCGGCGGTCGTGGATGGCGACCGTTGTGGACAGCGCCATGGGCAGGTCGGAAAGCACGATCACGCGGACGCGCGAGTCCGCCTGCGTCCAGAGCGCCCCGCGCTCGATCTCCTCGTACTGCCCGCCGGAGGTCCCGCCGCCGTTGCCGTGGAGGAGGAGGCGGACTTCGTGCGCCTTGCCGTCCCTGGCCTCGAACTCGTCGTAGACGGCGAGGTACTTGTCGTCGATCCAGACGAACCTGCGCGCCCACTCGAACCCGCCGGCCGCCTTGTACCTGGTCTTCACGATCGCGATCTTCATGTGCTCCGAAACGAATGAATCGACGAGGTACGCGTCGCCGTCGGGGCCGAGCGTCCACCCTCCCTCGCGCCACGGCTCGTCAAGAACGTACCCACCGTCGCCGGAGTGCGACTCCGGGACGACGATCGACGGCATCTGCGGCCCCTTGCCGTCCACGAGCAGGATGTTGTGGTTGTACGGGTTGTTGACCTTGCCGTGGTCAGGCCATCCCAGATAGCCCGAGTCGATGATGAGAGGCTCCTGCCCTGCGTAGACCATGAACGACGCCGGTTCGAGGTGCTCGTGCCCCGCGAGGCCGTCGAAGGCGTCGCCCCAGCGCGTGTACGTCCGCGCCCCCGCGTTTCCGTGTTCGGCGTTGACGACAAGCGCGTTGGCGTCAGTGTCCCACGATGGGCGAAACACGACGTTCCCTGCGATCGGGAGAACGGTGTCGGGCGGCGCGGGCGGCGGCGACGGGGGAATCGAGTCGTCGAACGCGGCGATCATGTCGGCCGCCCCCGCCAGTCCCGGGTACACAAGCCCGTACGGCGACGACTCCCACGCCCACCGGTACAACGGCGCGTTCGGAAATTCCGGATCCACCGCCCAACCCCACGGAAAGCTCACGCCCGGCGTGCAGTCGTCAAAGGGCGGCGCGGTACGATCCGGCAGCATCGTCTTCCAGATGTAGTCGAGTTGCGCATGAAAGACCGCGCTCGACCAGAAGTCCTTCACCTCGTACGGGCCGGTCGCCGAGATGGCGTAGTACGGTGCCTCGTCCACTTTCCATGGTTGATACGTGTACGATGCGCCGCCCGTGTAGTGATGCCACGCGCGGAAGAACGGGATGTGGTTGACAGCCGCATAACTGTAGTAACCACCGGATTCCTGATACGTCCCCTCCTGGTCCGTTTCGAGGCTCATCAGGACAAGGTCGAGGTACCGCATCGCGAAGTCGACCCACTGATCTAGGTCGTGCCGCCCGTCGGCCTCGTTCGCCGTGAAGTCCGCTCCGTTGAGTGCAATCGCCGCCATGCCGAGCGCCGCCGCCGCCTTGCTCCGGTGGTTGTTGAGGTACCCGCGGAGGATGAAGGCGTTCTTCACCATGTAGTCGGTCCAGAGGTCGGCGGCGAGGTCGGCAATCGCCTGCACGGCGGCCGGCCCGACCTGCTGCCCTTCGACCGTGAAGTCGAACCCGGCCCCCGCAAGGAGGTCGTACGCCTGCGACCACATGTGGAGCGCCTCGGAGGTCCCCAGTCCCCCGTCAGGTTGGATCCCTTTGGCGAACGACTGCGTGTGCATCCAGAGCAGGTGCTGCGCGGCCTTTTCAGCGTACGCCCTGCGCGCCGGCTCGTCGGCGAACGGGGCCGCGGTCCCCGACGCCGCATCGAAACGCCGCTCGACGGCGTACAGGAAGGCGCACGACTTCGCGATCGCCGCCTTGAGCGACTCGTTGTTTTTCGAGTGATCGTCGAGCACGGCATCACGGTCGGCCTGAGACTGGATCGAGGCGAGCATGTCGATGTACGGTGCGCGCGTGAGCCGATCGTGGATTACGGGCAGGTCGTTCGCGCGGAGGACGGTTCGCGGGTGGGGTCCGGCGTCGGTCATTGACCCTGCAAGCCACGTCTGCCCGGCGTGAGCCGTCGCGCCGGAGCCGAGCGAAAGGACGAAGAGCAGGGCGGCGCGTGCCCTCATCTGGCCCTCACGTGCAGCACCCAGTCCCCCCCCGACGGCGCGGCAAAGGACGGGCCGCCCGAGGCGGGCTGGGAAGTGCCGTCGCGGGGGTTGAACCACTTCGCGTCGAACGCGGGCGGGAGGGAGTCGATCGAAACTGACCCTGCGCCGTCGAGATAGACGATGAACTCGGAACCGCCCCGCGAAAGCGTCCACCCGGCGCTCGCCGCGCCGTCCGCCGGGGCAAATCCGGCGAGGTCGATGTTCATGTCGGCAAGGAACTTCCGGAGATACCCGACGTACCGAATCCCCTTCGCCGTGTTCTGATTCCCCACAACCGACTTCGTGAACATCTCGTTGTTGAAGACGTCAATGTGCGCGCCTGCGGTCAGCGCGGCCCACGCCTTTCGCCTGACGAAGTCGGCGTCGGGCTCGCCGGGACAGCAGTCGTTGTCGGTGATGAGCGGGACGTTCCATGCCCACTGTGTCCCCGCGAGCCTTCCGTGCATCGCGTCGATTGATTCTTCGGACCCGCCGCCGTTGGTCGGCGTCCGGTGCCCGGCGACTGTGCGGTGTTCGGGCAGATCGACGGGCATCACCAGGTGCCTCGGGTGGCCGGCCGCCTGCTCGGCCTCGTGGATCGCCTGCGCGACCGCCTTGTGGAAGGGGTGGGCGGCGCTCGACGCGAATGTGCTGGTGTCCGCGGCCTTCATCTCGTTGCACGTTTCCCAGACGATGTTTTCATACCCCCCGATGACTTCGACCACCCTCTTGACGAATGCGCGGTTGTAGCCCCACACCCGCCCGCCCGTGTCCAGCCACTCGGCCTCGGTGGAAAACGACACCCCGTTGACGTTGTTTTGCGCCGCGAAGAAGTCGAGATCGGCGAAGCCGTACTTGAGCCCAAACCCCGAGTGCCAGCAATCGAGGAGCATCACCTGGACGACCAGGCCATTGGATTTGGTGTAGCTCATGAACTGCGAGATGAGGTCGAAGTACTGCTGGTTGAACCGGTCAAGGTTGAGCTTCGGCTTTCCGTCGGCCGCGTTGCCCGGCCCAGTCCGTTCCCACGGTGTCAGGATGTGGCGGTCCCAGTTGTCGGGGAGAGACGCGCCGTCCGGGCTTGTGACAGCGCCCCAGCTGAACCAGATGCGGAAATGGTCGGCGCCGCCCGCGGCCAACTTGTCCATGAACGCCTCGTTGAATGCGCGAAAATCCCCGTTGTAGCCGTCGCCGGTCATGTTGAGCGCGGCGCCGGGATAGTAGCCGGCAGGGTACCAGGTCTTCCCATTTTTCACGAACCTGTGCGGATCGTCCGGATGGATCTGCGGCACCGCGCTTTTGGGGAGTGAGCCGGCGTCTTCCGGACCCGAGTCAAACGAACCGTCGGACGGATACGACGAATCCGACGGATGGGATGTGTCGTCCGTGGAACCGCCGTCTTCTCGTCCATCGTCGCCGGGTCCGCCGTCAACCGCATCCTTCGAACACACGCACCAGTCCGATGTGTGCCCGCTGTCGCACGGCAGGGGGTCCGGAAGCCGTACGCACCCCGGGTCCCCGGCGAACGCGCCCGTACAGACCATTCCCGCCGCCGCGCAGAACGCCGTGCAGCCCGCGCCGTCGGTGTAAAGGCCCTCGCACGTTGTCGCCGTCGCTTCGCAGACTTCCCAGCCCGCGTGTCCCCGGATCGCTTCGCAGAGATCGGGGGCGCCCGTATCCCCGGTGTCCTCTTGTCCGTCGTCGTTGTTTGCGTCGGAAGAATGAGAAACATCGGACGGACTTGACACATCGGACGGATGTGACGCATCGTCCGTCGTCCCGTCGCCCCTCGCCACTTCGTCGCCCCGTCCGTCGTTTCCTTGCTCCGACACGTCTTCGTAGCAGGAAAACAGGCCGGCAAGCGCCAGAATAGCCAGGAAACACCCGAATGCGCCCGTTGCCTTCATGGGGACCTCACAGTCTGGACGTTCATTGCTTGAGCGTTTCGAGATATTTCTCGGCCGAGAACGCGGCTGTGGCGCCGTCGCCGACGGCCGTGGCGACCTGCCTGAGCGTCTTTTGGCGGACGTCGCCCGCGGCGAAGATGCCCCTGCGCGACGTCTCCATCGCGTCGTTGGTGATGACGTTCCCCCACTCGTCCATGGTTACCAGGCCCTTGAGATAGTCCGAGCGCGGTCTGGTCCCGATGAAGACGAACACGCCGCTCACGTCAAGGTCGCAGACTGAGCCGTCCTTGACGCCCTTGAGCTCGACCGCCGAAACACCGTTGTCTCCCTTCACCGAGAGCGGGACGGTATCCCAAATGAATTTGATCTTCGGATTCGCCATAGCCTCTTCCTGGATGACCTTTTCGGCCCGAAGCGCGTCACGCCGGTGGACCACGAAGACCTCCGAGGCGAACTTCGTCAAGAATAGCGCCTCTTTCACGGCCGAGTCCCCGCCGCCGATCACTGCGACCTTCTGGTTCCTGAAGAACGGCGCGTCGCAGGTTGCGCAGAACGAGATCCCCCGGCCTACCAGCTCGGACTCGCCGGGGATGCCGAGCCTCTTGTACTCGGCCCCCGACGCGGCGATGATCGACCGCGCCTTGTAGACCGGGTCGTAGCCCTTGACGACGAACAGCCCGTCCTTCTCTTCAACCGACTGCGCCATGTCCGAGATGATCACCGCGCCGAACCTTCTGGCCTGTTCCTCCATCATCCGCGCAAGCTCGGCACCGCCCACGCCCTGCGGGAACCCGGGGTAGTTGTCCACGCGGTCGGTGATGGCCGCCTGCCCGCCCACGACCCCGCCCTCGAGCACCAGCGTGGAGAGCCGCGCGCGCGAGGCGTAGAGCGCCGCCGTGAGCCCGGCGGGCCCGCCGCCCACGATCAGTACGTCGGCGGTCTTTTCGGGGTCCCAGGCTCCGTCGAAGTCCGTCCCGGCCTTCCCTTGGATTGTCGTCATTTTGGTGTCCTCCGGCACAACAGAGGCGAAACTAGCTCACAAGGTTTCGCGTTGCAACCCGGCGGGCTTCGGGCTATACGAAACGGCCATGCGGCACGATGCGATAGCGGTCATCGACTTCGGGGGACAGTACGCCCACCTTATCGCCACAAAGGTCCGGCGGGCCCGTGTCCTTGCCGAGATCCGGCAACCCGAGGATCCGATCGAGGCCTTCCGTTCGTACAAGGGCATAATCATCTCGGGGAGCCCCGCGCTCTCGTCGCACGGCGAGGACTCGGCGTACAACAAGTGGATCTACGAACTCGGCATCCCTATTCTGGGATTCTGCTTCGGCCACCAGGAGATTGCCAAACACTACGGCGGCACGGTCGTCCATGGCGGGCGCGAGTGGGGGAACGCGAATTTCCGGATCATCAAGAAGGGCCACCCGCTGTTTTCGGGGCTTGGCGAAATCGAGCAGGTGTTCATGAGCCACTTCGACTCGGTCGCCTCGGTCGGGCAAGGCTTCGAGGAATACGGCACGAGTTTTCTGTCGGACGAGCGCGAGGCTCACCGGTTCGCCGCGATCGGCTCGGACACGCTCAGACGCTACGGTTTTCAGTTCCACCCCGAGGTGGACGACACGGTAGACGGCCAGACCATGATCGCGAACTTTGTCTTGGGGATCTGCGCGTGCAGGCCGACGTGGACGATGGAGCGGTTCCTGGACGATCAGATCGAAGCCGTCCGGCGGCAGGTCGGAAGCGAATCCGTGTTCCTCCTCGCTTCCGGCGGTGTGGACTCGACCGTGGCGGCGCGGGTGCTCGGGATGGCCCTCGGCCCGGGCCATCTTCACCTTCTGCACATCGACAACGGCCTCATGCGCAAGGGCGAGAGCGCGGACGTGATGGCGATGTTTCGCCAGATGGGCCTTGACCGGAACCTTCACTTCGTGGACGCGTCCGCCGATTTCCTGGGCGCCCTCGGTGACGAAGTCGATCCCGAAAAGAAACGCCGCATCATCGGCGACACGTTCATTGCGGTCTTCCAGCGCGAGGCCGCCCGCCTGGGCATCGAACGGCACCTGTTGGGCCAGGGGACCATTTATCCCGACACAATCGAAACGGGCGGCACGAAACGCGCCGACACCATCAAGACGCACCACAACCGCGTCCCCATCATCGACAGGATGGTCCGCGAGGGGAGGGTGGTCGAGCCGCTCTCGGAGCTCTACAAGGTCGAGGTTCGCGAGCTGGGTGAAAGACTCGGCATCCCGCGCGAGATCGTGTGGCGGCACCCGTTCCCCGGACCCGGCCTGGGCGTCCGCCTGCTGTGTTCGGACGGCGCCCACGATCCGGCGGAGGTCGGGAAGATCACGCCCGCCGCGGCGGATGTCGCCCGTCCCTTCGGCCTGGGTGCGCGCGCGCTGCCGGTCCGGTCCGTCGGCGTCAAGGCCGACCTCAGGTCGTACGAGCACCCGGTCATGCTCTTCGGCGACGCCCCATACGAGAAGGTCGTCGAAGCCGCGGGGGAGATCTTCAAGAAAGTCCCCGGGGTCAACCGGTGTCTCTTGAACCTCTCGCCCGCGCCGCCTGCCGCCACCCGGCCGGTACGCGCGACCATGACGCGCGGGCGCCTCGAGGCCCTCCGCGAAGCCGATCATCTCGTGATGGACGGCCTCCGCCGGCACGGGGTCTACGACGGGATCTGGCAGTGTCCGACGGTCTTTGTGCCCCTGGAGATCGACGGCAAGGGCCGGGAGCTGTGCGTCATTCGCCCGGTCTACTCCGAACGTGCGATGACCGCGAAGCCCGCCCCGCTGCCTCCCGCGCTTGTCGCGGAATTCCGCGAATCTGTCTTGCGTCTTCCCGGCGTTTCGGGCCTCGCCCTTGACGTGACCTCAAAACCGCCCGGAACCATTGAATGGGAATAAAGGGGGCTTGGATGCGCCGCTTGTTTCTCGTCCTTGCAGTTCCTGTTGTCCTTTTGGTCCTTTACTTGCCCGGCTGCGCCAACCCCCAGCCGCTGTCGCACACAGGGCCCGTGGGCCTTCCGCCTGCCGCCGAAGAGCCGGTCGCCCGGATCGTTGCAAGCGGCGCGATTGACTGTTTTCCAAAGGGTCTCAAGACCGAAGACGGGAGCCCGGCCACCTGCGAGGTTTCCGCCGCAGTGCTGCGCGGAGACGTTCTCGTCCTTGCGAGCGACAAACCGGTGCCAGGGGGACACCGATCGTCTGTGTTCAAGGTTCCGTTCGTGGGGGCGCTCCCGCGCCAGGTCACGCCCGAAAAGATCTCGTACGTGACGGCAAAACCGTTCGTCTCGGCCGCCAAGTTCGAGGGTATGACGGTGACGCCCGACGGCGAGTACCACTTCGCGACCACCGGATTCGACAGGTTCGACCCGGGCTCGCCGAAGTTCGACGCGTACGACACCCTTCTGTTCTGGCCGGCCGGACGCGAGGCGCTGGTGTCTCTGGTGACGCCGTCGTCGCGCGACGGCGTCGAAAGCTCGGCGGGCGTGTGGCAGAAGCTGTCGGCGGCGCAGAAATCGGACGAGTTCCCGGCCGGGGTTCCGTACTTCAAGGTCGAGGGCCTCGCCGCGATACCCGGGGATGCCCTGCTTTTCGGGATTCGCGAGGCGGGGAAGGACTACAAGAACTTCGCGTACACGGTTCGGATAATCTCGGTCCCGTACATGGTCCGCGACTGCCACGCCATCCTTGGCGACGAGGTCAAGGTCTTGTTCGATGTTGCCGGGCGTGCGCTTTCGGATGGGGCCGGGATTGCCGAGACCGTCGCGCTGTCAAGTCTGGAATACGACCGGTTCGGTACGCGCCTGTACATGCTCACGAGCTTCGAGGCCGAGGGCGGGCGGGTCGGCGGGTACCTCTGGGTGATCGGTCTGCGCGACCTCCGGAGCGGCGAGATGCCGCGGCTTGTCCGCCGGCCCGACGGAAAACCGCTCAAGTTCACCCACAAGCCCGAGGCCGTGACGGTGGTCGACGGCGCGACCGTGCTCGTCGTCCACGACGACGACCGCGTGACCGGCATTCCGCCCGCAACCGATCCCGAAAAGGGCCCCAAGCGCGAGCTGCACCAGAGCTTCTACGACGTGGTTAGGTTCGAGTGACGCGCAGGCGCGGCGCGCTCACGCCGCGGGGGCACGGACGTCAAAGTCGCCGCGGAACCTGACGAAATGGGCGACATTCCACGTCAGCAAAACGTCAGCCGCGCTCTTCCGGGCGCACGCCGCGATCAACGCGTCGTAGGTCATGCCGCCCCCGATTCCCTCATCCCGGCACCGCGCCAGGAATTGCCAGTATTCCTTTGCCGAGAGTCCCACGATCTCGTTTCGGCCCCAGTTTCCTTCGAGAAGGTGGTGGGCATCGGCCAGTGCCAGCCTGTGCGGTTGCGGAAGCCGAGTGAGAACCGCGTACGCCTCCACCAACGCCGGGGCCGCGATAACGATCCCATGCCCCGCTTTTGCCTCCACGGCGAGCGCCGCCACGGTCGCAGCATGATGCTCGTGCCAGGCGCAGACCGCGGCAACGAAGCAATTTGAGTCAGGAAGGATCTTCACCTTTTGCATCGCCGCCTTGTCCGACGGCCCCCCGACCGCTGCGCAGATCATCGACTGTCTTGCGGACCGTCTCGTTCGAAAGCACCGGCCTCGGACCCTCGGGCACCGCCACCAGAAGACCACTGCGGCGTTCCAGCCTCACCGGCAGCGGCGCCGCCTCGATCTCGAGATGGTCGCCAACCACGCGGATCTCCAGCGGGGCGCCCGGCCTGATGCCGGCCGCCTCGCGAAGCGCCTTGGGAATGACCACCCGTCCGGCATTGTCCGCGGCCGTCTTCATACCACCATTATTGCCATTGATAATGGTATTGTCAATGCCAATCTCGGGCTCCCAACGGGTGTTTCGGCGGACGGCCCGCCAAGGCCCGCCTTTCAGCCAAATCCCCCCGCGCCGGCGTCCTGCGGTATCACCGAGCCGAAACCGCCTGCGCTGTTCCTTCGAAGTCCCGCGGCAGCCAACGCCCGGTACCACATCAAACGGAAGCGCCGCGGGCGTTCCACGGCTATCGCGTGTACAGGCCGGTCCGCGGTCGGATCGAAATGCCAGATCCCAATTCTCTCGTCCTGCCAGCCGCGCAGGACGTGGGCAAGGTCGTCCGCCGGCTCGCTGAGACGGGATGCCCACCAGACGTCGCGAATTCCCCGGGCGCGGAGGAATCGCCCCGAAGGGAGATCCTGCGGCAACACAATCCACCGATTGTCAAAAGTGCCGACTTGGTGCTCAATGTCCCGTGTCCCGACCGTTCTGTCCTCGTCAAGCAAAAAACAAGGGGGCGCATGCGGCGGCAGCGCAAGTCTCGACAGATGATGCGTGCCGTGATGAATCCTGTCCAGAACCGGCAGCATGTCGACGATCGCCGCCTTCCCCGCAACGTTGTTGAACAACGGTATGGGCCGGAATCCCCGCTCTGCGAGTGCGATTCCCGTTTCCACCGAGACCGAACCGCTCAAGTCGATGATGAGTGCCGTGCTCCCGTCCGCCGCCGGCGCCCACCAGAGGTCCACATCGCGCCACTCCCCTCCGGGGCCGCAGGCCGAAGTCTCGTCGAGCTGCGTGAAAGCGACCGGCTTGGCCCATGGCGACCAGGGCGAATCTTCGGGCGCCCAGACGTTGAAGTGCTCCTCTGGCGTCATCATCTCCCGTCCTCCACTCGGACGATCAGCATACGTGCCCGTCCCGAATCAGTACTGCGGCGTCCTGCGCGTATTGGTCGACTAGCGGCCTTCGCGCTACTCGGCCGTAGGCTCCCGCGGCGCGGCCGTCCACCGTGAACACTCCGATGCAGGGATAGAAGAGGTCCTCTTGATGTTCGAGCGGCACCGGGACAAAACGTCTCTGACGGACCCATCGCTCCGGGTGCCTGTGCATCTGTCGCCCGATGTTTTCGGCCTCGCGCGGGCTCGTCACATCTTGAATGAGTACACCGTCCCCGACTCGTCCGAACGCGGGCTTGAGCACCCATTCGTCGCCGCCCCCGCAAGGCTCGTCCCCCGGTTTTCGTGTTTCCGGGATCCACGTGCGGCAGTTCTTCATCCGGGTTGCCAACTCGTCCCAAATCAACGGGAATCTCTTGCTTTGAGTCAGAATCGCAGACACCGGATTGCTGATCGGGGTGCGCGAGCCCCCAACGAGATTGGCCCAAACGCATGACCGAGGCAGGTTGGGAAGCCATTCTGCCGGGAAGAATCGGACAATGGCATCGACAGGTCGCATCTCCCCGTCGTTCTGGATCGCCGCGCGACCCGACGTCCACACGAGCTGCGTCGGAGATCCGAAGATTGGCGCCGCCCCCAAGCGCCTTGCCTGATTCGCGAGATACTGCACGACCTGCCTATCGTCAGCGTAACCAGTCGCGTAAACGAAAGCAACGGCCGCATCGGGCGCACAACGCGAGACCAGGGCACCCATGTACGAGCCGGCCGGATCGCCGGGGAGACCACACGTCGGGAAGCAACCCGCCACTTGCCGCGAGAAACCAGAGCCCTCGACAAACCCTCCCGGGACATCAGTGTTCACCTCGCTCACACGCCAGCCTTCCGTCGTGTAGTGGAAATCGAACCGCATCACGCGTACCGCGCGCGGGGGATCGAACGATTCGGGAACACGGCGAAACTCGCGGAGCATCGCGCCGGGAAGACCCAATCCGCCGTGGAGCCCGGGCGAACGGAGGACCTCCGTTTCGGCCTGGAGTATCTCGACCGACATCGCCTCGGCGGCGGCGGCGATCGTGCGCCATTGCCTTGCATCCAGAATGATGGGGAACGCCGCAAGAGCCGGGAAATCACCGATCTGCGGATCCCACTTGCAGCAGTCAAAAATCGTCTTGAGACGTATCTTTCGGAGGACGTCCGGAGGAAGCGAATCCGTCGAATGCCATGGGGATTCCATTACCACCTGCCTATAGTGGCGACGTGCCAGGCCGCCGCCGCGAGATACGCGATACCAGGCAGCAGGCCGGTCAAAGCAATGCGCGGTCGTCCCGGGTTCGTCGAACGATCCAGCAAGCGGTTTGCGGGTATCGCGACAAGGGCCATCGGCGCGCAAGGCCAACCCAATCGCGCGAAATCGGCGACGGTCTGACCGGCCGAATGCCAGTCGCCCGCCACCGACCGCCCCAAGATCACGCCCCACGCGACGTACAACCCGGCAGCGCGTACGCCGGCGGCAGTGCTACGTTCGACGGTTACGGTTTCATTCGACCGGCCGAACTGTTCGACGGTAGCGGCCAAGATCGCCCAAAGCCCGGTAGCCAGACCGGACGAGAACGCCACCACCCACCAGCCTGGCCCGTTGCCGATGTTCCCCCCGACGAAACATAGGGTCAGGCCCAACATCGCACCGGCGATCGCCGTCCCAGCCGCCGGGTTGCCGCGCTCGGCGACATCGTCCCTCGCGCTCAAGCCGACAAGAGGCAAAGCCGTCGCGGCCGCACCAAGCCAGGCGCTTCCCATCGCCAGGTAGAACAACAGGTAAACCGGGTCGTTGCGAACGTCGGCAGAGGCGAAAAAGCGGAGGACGAGATAGGTGATCCCGGCGCACAGCGGAGGGGCCGCGTAGATCGGAAGTCTTTTCGCGTGCGATGAGGCCAGCGGTGAAACAGAAAAAACGAAAAAATACCACCGGCCCCACAAGATCAGGCCCGCGACGCCGCAAAAGCCAAAAACGATGACTTCATCTCCGGACATTCAGGACCTCCCGCGTCACGCCACCACCGTCAGCGCGGCGGGGAGGATTTCGAAGGTGGCCGGGAGGCGGCCGGGGGCCTCGCCGTCCACGTCGAGGAGGACGCGGTCCTCGGGGTTGACGGGCTCGGCCCGGACCGTTTTGGCGCGGAGCGCCCGGATCTTGGAGTGCGGCATGTGCCTGCCCTTGTAAACCTTGGTGCCGTTGGTGATCACCTCCCAGAGCGTCAGATCGCCCAGGATCACAACGTCGAAAAAGCCGTCGTCAATCTGTGCCTCCGGCGCGATCATCATTCCCCCGCCGAAGAACTTCCCGTTGGCGACCGCCACGTTGTTGATCGTCATCTCCTCGGCCGCCGCGCCGTCAAAACTCACACGGACGCGCTGGTTCCGGTACGCGGCGAACGCCTTGACGGTGCCTATGAAAAACGATGCCTTGCCTCCGAGCGCCTTGGTCGAGTTGTTGACCTTCTGATCCACCAGCCCGCCGATCCCGAACGACGTGATGTTGACGAAGTGCCTTGTCACCGTCCGCCCTTCGTGGTCGGTGATCTCCATCCGGGCGGCGTCGATCTTTTTCTGAGAGCCCTCCGCGATCCGCCGGACCGCGGCCTCCACCGTATTTTCGATTCCGAGCGTCTTTCTAAGGTCCCCGCCGGTGCCGCGCGGGACGAACGCGAGCATCGGACCGGGCCGCGGCGCGCCATCGGCAAGCAGGCCGTTGACGACCTCGTTGTTGGTCCCGTCGCCGCCGACTGAGATGACAAGATCGCACCCCGAGTGCGCCGCCTCGCGGGCGAGCGGGGTCGCGTCGCCCTGCGACTTCGTGAACGCGTGTGTAAACGGTCCGATGGCCTCTTTTAGAAGGGCCTCGATCTGCGGCCACTGCCGCGCGGTCGACCCGTTGGCCGAGTTCGGGTTGACAACGGCAAAAGGGTTGACGAATTTCATCTGCGACCCTCCGTTCGGCATCAATGTTCTGTCACCGCGTCGTACACAACATCCACAACGTCCACCACCTCAACCCCGCTCCCTTCGCGCCGGAGCATGGCCTCGCACGACGGGCACGCCGTCGCGATGGCGTCGGCCCCGATTTTTTTGAAATGCCCGCGCCTCGCGCCGGCGATCGCGCGGGCCGTGCCGGGCGACGTGAGCGGCAGATTCCCGCCGGCGCCGCAGCAATAGGCATTCTCGCGGTTCCACTGGAACTCCGCGACCTCGGCCCCACAGTAGTAGAGCGCGCGCCGGGGCTCGTCGTACAAGCCGAGGTGACGCCCCAGGTAGCACGGGTCGTGAAAAGCGAAACGGCGCCCGGACTTCTTGAGCCTGGCCGAGGATGCTTCGAGGAGCGGCAGCAGGAACTCGACGGCATGTCGGACCTTCGGCCGGATGTCAATCCCCTGCTCCGGGTAGAGCGCCCGGAGCGCGTATGCGCACGCCGGGCACGGCGTCACGACGAGTTTGTACGCCGAGAGCGCCGACGCGACTTTTTCGGCGTGCGCACGGAACTCGCGCACGAAACCGGCCGAGAAGAGTGGAAGGCCGCAACAGTACGGCGAGCGGCCCGCGCCGTCCCAGGCGCCGAGGTAGTCAACGCCGAGCTTCGCGGCCGACGCGAAGAACTTCGTTATTATCCCCGGGCTCCGGAGCGTGTGCGTGCAGCCGCCGAAAAACACGGCCCCGACGCCTTTTTCGAAATGCTCGGGCGGCAGGAGCTCGCGGATCACCTCTTGCGGGGCCTTCCCGGCGGGATTTCCCGAGGTCACGAACGCCTGCTTGAGCGCCGCGATTCCTGGCGGTGCCGCCCCGCATTCGATTGCGAGCGCCCGGCCGGCGGAAAGCGAGTGCGGGACCGCGATCTCGTGCACGCAGTACGACCGGCAGAGCAGGCACCCGAGGCACTTGTAGAAGAGCGAGCAGTTGTCGGGATCGGAGGCGTGGGCGCCGGAATCGACAAGATTGAGCATCGTCATCTTGCCCCACGGCGTCACCGTCTCCCGGCACTCGGCGTTGCTCACCGGGCACGCGTGCCGGCAGAGTTTGGGGCAGGCGGTGCAGAACTCGACGTCCTTGTGTTGTCCCCGCGAAATAGCCATCAGCGATCAGCCTTCAGCATCCAGCGCGATTCCGATTCTGCGGAAGATCCCTTCGATGACCGGACTTCCCCCGTTCGTAAGGAACGCCCCGCCGCAACGGACGACCATACCCCCGCGCCCGGCTGCCGCGTCCGATGCGACCCGCGCCGCATCCGGCGGGGTCTTTCCGTCGAAACCGAAGAGAACGGAGAAACCCTCAGTCCCGTATCGCCACAGCGCGCCGCAGCGGGAGCCGAGCCTTTCAAGCGCGCCGCCCGCCTCCCGGATCGCGGCCAGGTTCGAATACCGCGCGTACACCTCCACGCCGTCTTTCCGCGCCCGCCCGCATTCCGCCAGGACGTCCGCCGAGCCGGAGGGGAGCGCTTCGACCCTGACAGCGAGTCCTGCGCGTCCGCCCGGGTCCACCGGCTCGACACTGACCCCGGCCTCTGCGGTGGCAGCCCCCGCGGCCCGCACGATCGTGTCGGCGAACTGCGCCCTCGCGCGCCCCAGGTCGGTCCCGGTGTCGTGGACAAGGACCAGCGTATGAAACGACCCATTCGAAGTGAAATGCGCCGCCTCGATCTTCGCCTTCCGGTGCGCGAGCGAGGCCAACGCGGCGGCGGCCCGTTCGAGGAGATCGAACCGGTACACGGCCTCGCCGCGCGCCGACGGGGCCGGATGGACGCGAAGCCATATCTCGCGGACGCGTGCGAGCGCGCCGGCCGTCGACGAGACGAGGTAGTTGAGGTCCGGCCCGGTCGCCGACCGCGGCGCCATGTTCGTCACCAACCGCCCGCCTTTTCCTTGGGCCGAGATCGACACAATGCGATCGAGGAGCGTCCCGCCCGCCCAGTTGCAGGGCGGGATGAGCGGGTCGGCAAGCCAGTCCGCGACGGTGAATGCGGGGTTGCTCCCGGCGGGCGGCTGGAAGGCGCCGAGCGTGAACCCGTGTCGTCCGAGTTCGGCCTCCAGGTCGTCGACGCGGACCTCGACGGGCGTCTTGACAAGCATCGCCTTGCTGTTGATTTCAAATCCCAAATCTGACCGCCTGTCCTGCTCTTGCCTTTCGCCTCTTGCCTCTCGCCTTGCTCAAAGTCCGAGCTTCCCCGGGTTCATCACCCCGTTCGGGTCGAACGCGCGTTTGACCGCGCGGTAGTACGGCATCCCGCCCTCGTGCTGGCGCGGCAGGAAGCGGGCCTTGCTCACGCCCACGCCGTGGTGGTGGCTGATGGTCGCGCCCGCCGAGATCGCGGCCTCAAGCGCGCGGTCCCAAATCCGGTCATAGAGCGCCTCGGCCTTTCCCCTCCGCCGCGGGCCTACGAACGTGAAATAGATCGAGCACCCGTCGGCATAGGCGTGCGAGAAATGCGCCATGATGAACGCCTGTGCCGCCACCGCCTTTTTTACCCCGAAATAGAGCGGCATGATGCGGTCCCACGGGGCGGCGACCTCCATGGTGTCACAGAAACCGCCCGCAAAGAATATCTTCGACTGCTTGTACGACACGGCGTAGCGTTTCTTGAGCCAATGCAGGCCGGGCGCTTCTCCCTCGTCCCTCCCGCCGCATGAGACAAACACCTCGCGCGCCGCGCGCACCTCGGCGTCGAGCATCGCGCCGTCGTCGCCGGAGAAAACCGTGACTAGCATGCAGCCGCCCGGCAGGTAGTCGGCAATCCTGTTCAGCACCGAGGTCGCGCCGAGCATCCGCTTGATCACAGCCTCGGTGAGCTCGCCCGGGACTGAGATCTCCTTGATGAACGACCCGAGGAGCCTGCCCCTGGGTTTCTTTACCGCACGGGTCTTTTCCTTTCCGAACCCGACAATCGTGTCGAACTCGTCGTAGAGGCGCAACACGGTCGGGCGGATCCCGAGTGCGAAGACCCGCCGCATCGCCTCGACCCCGGCGGCGACGTCGGGGAAGACGGTCCCGCGCGGAAGAACGATCGCCGGCTTGTCGTGGACGCGGAGGACCGACTTTGTGATGACCCCGAGCGTCCCTTCGGACCCGATGAGAAGCTGGTTTACGGAGTTGGCCTGATCCGGCGTGCCGCACTCCGCGGTGTCAACGACCTCACCGTCCCCCGTCACAAACCTGAGCGAGACGACCATGTCCTCGATCTTGCCGTACCGGCTTGACTCCTGTCCCGCGCCGCGGGCCGCGATCCAGCCCCCGACGGACGAGCAGATGATTGACGACGGGAAATGGCCTACGGTCAGCCCCTGCCGTTCCATCTCCATCTCGGCGTGCATGCCGATGACGCCCGGCTCGAAGGCGCAGGTCATCGAAGCAAGGTCGGGCGAATCGATCCGATTGAGCCTTTTCACGTCGAGCATCACGCCGCCCCGCACCGCGAGCGTCCCGCCGCAGACACCCGATCCGGCGCCGAACGGGATGAGCGGGAACCGCTCGACGTTTGCGAGCCTGACGAGATCGACGACCTGCTGTTCCGACGCCGGCCAGACGATGGCCGAAGGCGCATGCGGCGACCGGTTCTCCTTGAGCCAGATGATGGACTTGGGCCACAAATCCCGGTTGTACGAGAAGATGTCCGAAGGCCGCGTCGAAACGCCGTCGCCGCCGACGATGGCCGCAATCCCGCCGAGGATCGCGTCCGTGAGGTGTGTCGATTTCTCCATCGCCCCGTGTGTGTACCAGCCTGCGATGGAGGGTGTCAATTGTCTCGGGGGACGCTACGCTCAACTTCCCCCCCGAACCCCCCGCGCGCTCCGGCGGAGTGAATCCGCCCTCGCGGTGCGGTGGGTGCGTTGCATTAACCCCGTTCACCCGCCGTCCGGACTCGACCCGGTTGCGCCGGAGCGGCGTTTTTCGGGCAACCACCGGGCGCCTCCTCAGGTGCCCACACACAACGACGCATCCGAAAACGACGCGAAGGCGCGGCCGGGGAGGAAGACGGGCGGCCCCCGGCGCTGGCGCCATGCCGACCTTCAATGCGAACCCGGGCTTGTGCGACGGGCCCTCGTGCGGTCATCGTGTGGACGGGGCCTGCCGGACGGGATATCATGTCTTCGTTCTTGCCGGCGGAGGGAAAATGAAAACAGTTGCCCAAAGGGTCTTGATTGTGATCGCGCTCGCAATTGTCACGCAGACGATCGCCTGCGGGACGCGGGAGGTTTCGGTGGCGGCGGGAGATGCGGCGGCGACTACGGATGCAGGGGCCACTGGAGGGGGCATTGACGACGGGCCCGCGGACGGGGGCGGGGTGGGGTTTCCCGGCGTGAACGTGGCGATTACGGACGAACCGCTCTCGATTGCGTTCACGTACAAGGGCGCGCCTCTCGTGGCGCTTTCCGCGGCCGGTTCCTCGGCGCTCTACCTCACGGACGGCACCACAAAGGTCGGTCTTTCGGGACCGGTGACGCAGACGACCACGGCCGACGCCGTCATCCTCGATCTCTTCACCGGCGACGGGCGCGCGGCAAGGGTCGAGATCGGCCCGGCCGCGGAGGACGCGGCGCGGGTGAGGTTTTTTGTCGAAAAGAAAAAGAAGGAAGAGAAGTACGGGGCCGCGTTCTCCGTCGGCGCGCAAGAGGGATTCTACGGCGTCATGGAGCGCGTGGTGCAGGGCGACGACGACAGTTCCTGGAAGCCGGGGATGACGGAGGGCCTCAACCTCCGCGGCCAGTACGTCTACTTTTTCGTGATGGCCACCGTTTCGATATTCAGCCCGTTCTTCGTTTCGTCCGCCGGGTACGGCGTGTACACCGAGGGCTCGTGGCCCGGCGCGTACGATTTCGGCAGGACCGATCCCGCCGCCGTCGCGATGGAGTTTGAGGGGGACGAGCTTGTGTTCAGGGTCATCCCCGGCCCGGCGCCCCTTGACGTGAGCCGCCGGTACGCTCGCACCGCGGGCCTTCCCAAGAGCCATCCGAGGTGGGTCTTCGGCCCGTGGCGCTACCGCGACGAGGACTACAATCTCCGCGCGTTCTACGACGGCACGCTCAACGCCACGCCGTTCAACTCGATGGTCGTCGAGGACGTGCTCATGATGGAGGCCCTGGGCATCCCGCTCTCGCTCCGCTGGCTCGACCGGCCGTGGTGCCCCGGGTACTTCGGATACAACGACCTTGAGTGGGACGAGAAGCGGTTCCCAAGCCCGCTTGACATGATCAAATGGCTCGAAGGCAAGGGGATCAAGCTGGCGCTCTGGATCGCCCCGTGGGCGATGGGAAAGATGGGCGAAGAGGCGGTGGAGAAGGGCTATGCCGTGGACAACCCTGTTCCCACCTTCCCCGCCGACGCCTACCTCCTCGACCTGACGAACGCGGAAGGTGTGGAATGGTGGCAGGACCGGCTCGCCCTGCGCATCAACGAAGGCGTCGCCGCGTTCAAGCTGGACCGCGGCGAGGAGAAGCCCCCGGACGGGATCGCGTTTGCCGGGAAGTACGACAACGGCATGACCTACCGCGAGGGCCACAACCTCTATCCCCTTCTCTACGCCGAGGCCGTGCACGGCGCCTTCACCCGCGCGGGCGTTGACGAGTTCGCCATCATGCCGCGGTCCGGCTGGGTGGGGACCTCACGCCATGCGATCTCATGGGGGGGCGATACGGGCGGGACGGAATGGGGACTACGTTCGGTCATCATCGCCCTCCAGCGCGCCGCCGTGATGAATTTTCCGGTCTGGGGCTCCGACACCTGCGGGTATGTCGGCATGGCATCGCACGAAACCTGCGCCCGTTGGCTCGCGTTTTCCGCCTTCTGCCCGCTCATGGAAGTGGGCCCCACGCGCAACGCCTCACTCTGGTCGAGGGTCCCCGACGGCGAGTCGGGGGGCGTGGACGGGAGCGGGTATCACTACACGCCGTACTACGACGAATCGCTTGTCGCGGCGTGGATCTTTTACGCCCGCCTGCACCACGACCTCATGGACTACACGCACGCGCAGGCCGAGCTCGCACACGAGGACGGCACGCCGATCGTCCGGCCGATGGTCGTCATGCACCCCGGGATCCCGGAGTTCACAGACATGTTCGACCAGTACTACTTCGGGCCGGACATCGTCGTCGCGCCAATCTGGCAGACGGGCGTGGCCGAGCGCGAAGTCACCATCCCGCCCGGCGACTGGATCGACGCGTGGACGGGGCAGGCCATGACGTCGGGCGCGGCGGTCACCGTGGACGCGCCCGAGCACAAGATACCAATCTACTATCGAAACGGGAGCGGGCTCGGCGCCGTTTTCGGCGACCTCCCTGCCCGCTGGGCCGACGCCCAGGCAAGGGCGAAGAACCGGCCGAACCTCGCCGAGCTTCAAAAAACGGTCAAGTAGGTGTTCGGATGTGTTCGTTGAGTGTGCAGGCGATCCTTTCCGCGACGGCCTTTGGCGTCGTCCTTCCGTAGTGCCCGTCCATCGCGAGGAGAACCCCGCCGACTGCAGGTTCGGTTCGAAGCTTGATGATCTTGACGGGGTTTCGCGCGGTCTTCACCACTCGCGCAAGGGCATCCGCGGGGACGGGGGGGCGCCCGCGCATGAACACGCTGCCGCCCAGGGCCACGGTAACAGGTTCGCCGGGCGCAAAGAGATCGTTAATGACGAACCTCGCCGCCTTGCCGATGCTCGATCCCGCGCGCACGAGGATGTCGTGCGCCACGGCATCTCCCATCGCCGCGGCCCTAAACGCAAGCGGCGTCACGGCGGCGATCGCGTCCTCCCGGCCCACGTCGCAGAACCCGAGCTCGATCATGTCCTCGATGTCGTCTAGGCCGAACCTCTCCAGAATCAGGTCGTGAAGCAGGGTGTTCGGGCCACGCCCCTCGGCCTGCTTCATCGCGGCGTTGACGGCGGCGACGGCGATGTCCGTGCCGCCTCCCCAGTCGGCCGAAAGCGGCCCGAGCCCGCCGACCCTCTTGAAACGGCCCTCGCGGTTGAACCCCATGACGTTGACGCCCGTGCCCGAAATGCACGCCACACCGACTCCGTCGGGGGTGCCGGCGCGCAGGGCGATGGACGTGTCGTTGACCAGCACGCGAAGCGGCGAAGCGTCGAAGCCGATGATCATGTCCATGACCGTCGCGTAGTCCTTATCACGGTCGGCCCCGCAGATGCCGTACCCGGCGGCGGCTGTCGCCGCAGGCCTGACCCCCGCGACGCGGAGCGCCCGGCGGTGGGCAAGCGCAAGTTCGGCCCGCGCCGCACGGACGCCGATCTCCTGGAAGTTGATCCCCCCCGACCGCCCGACGCCAAGAACATCGCCCTCGGCGTCCGCCACGACCGCGATCGTCTTCGACCCCCCGCCGTCCATTCCAAGGAAGTACGTCATGCCAGTGTCTCCAACAAAAGTTGCAACGCTAGTCGGGCATGTGATAGTAAGCCTGCATTATTCGGGCTTTGTCAACTCCTTGGCAAGGGGTGATGCAGTGCTTTGTTACAGGTGCGGAAGCCATGTCCCCGACGGGAGCGAGTTCTGTCCCAACTGCGGCCAGCGATTCACCGCGGGCGTGAGCAAGGATGAAGGGAAGGCCGTCCCGGCGGACGAGGACTCGCACCAGTACCAGTTCAAGGCGGGGGACGTGATCGCCGGCCGGTACCGGATCAAGGGGATCATCGGCTCGGGCGGGATAGGCGAGGTCTACCGGGCGCACGACTCGGAGATCGACGTCGACGTGGCGGTCAAGGTCCTGCACGAAGGCGTGATCACCGGCGAGGACGATTTCAGGCAGTTCTCGACGGAGCTCAAGGCGGCCCGGAAGCTTGCCCACCAGAACATCGTCCGCGTGTACGACGTCGACCGGGATTCCGGAAAGGTCTTCTACGCGCTCCAGCTCCTGGAAGGCCTGACCCTCCGCCGGATCATCATGCTTCGCGCCGAGAAGAACCAGGTGTTCTCGCTCCAGGAGGTCGAGCCGATCTTTTCGCAGATCGTCCATGCGCTCGAGCACGCGCACCAGTTCACGTTTCACGGCAACCTCAAGCCCGAGAACGTGGTCATCCTTCCCGATCTCCTCAAGGTCACCGACTTCTTCCTGATTGGCGCCCTGGGGCGCAAAAAGTTCCTCGACCGCCAGAAGACGGACGCGGGCGGGCTGCGGTACCTGGCGCCGGAGATCCGCTACGAGTGGGACAACGTCAACAACCGGGCCGACATCTTTTCGCTGGGCGCCATCCTTTCGGAGATGGTTACGGGAGAACCCTACGACGGCGGGCCGGCCAACCCCTCGGCGCGCAACCGCGCGCTCCCGCGATCGATCGACCGCCTCTGCGGCCGGGCGCTCGAGGAGGACCCGTTCAAGCGCCACGAGAGCGTGACTGAGTTCCTCCAGGAACTCAACCGGGTGATCGAGGAGTCGATCACGGGCCTTTCGGCATCCGAGGTTGCGGCGCCCAAGACCAAGGAAGAGGAATTCCTCCCCGAGGGCGAGTTCGAGGAGATCGAGGACCACGAGATCGAGGAGATCGAAGGACCCGCGCGGGCCGATGCGAAACCCGCCGCGGACAGGGGCCGGCGCGTCTCGTTCGGCCTCGAAGAGGAGCCGCGGGCCGCTCAGTCCGAAGGGTCCGCTCCCAGAGAGAGCAGGGCCCTCTATGCGGCTGCCGGGGCAGGGGGCCCGTCTGCCGCGCCCCCCGACGCGGCCGAGGCCGAAGACAAACCGGCGCGTCCCGCGCCTTCGGTCCCGCCGAAAAAGGCCGAGGCCAAACCGGCGCCCGCCAGGCCGGACGACAAGCCGATCAAACCCGAGCAGCCGAGGCTTCCGACCGCGATCGTGCGCGCGCAGAAGCGGCACTTCACCGCAATCCTGATAATGTTCCTTCTCGTGGTGCTCGTGATCGCCGGCGGTTCCTTCTTTATCTGGAAGCAGAGCGACAAGGACCGGCGCCAGCGCATCGCCGAGCTTGCCGAGATCGAAGAGCAGCGGAAAAAGGTCGACGAACGACAGAAAAAACTTGATGATCAGATTACCCAGCTCCTGGCGGCCAAGAAGGATGCCGAGGAAAAGGTGAAGGCGCAGGAGGAGGAGGAGAAAAAAATCGCGGTCAAGACGGAACCCGTAAAGGAGGCGGTCAAGGAGGCCAAGGAGGCGAAGGAGGAGAAGCCCGAGCCGCTGCCGCCCGAGAAAAAGGGGCCGACCGAAGAGGAGAAGAACCTCGCCGACATCGAAGCCAAGCTTGCGAAGATTCGCGAACAGAAGGAGATGGCCGCCCAGCAGAAGGCCGAACTCGAGGCCAAGAAGTTTGCCAAGGCCGAAGAACGCAAGGCGGCGATGGAGGAGGCCAAACGAAAGGCGGAGGAGCGCAAGGCCGATCTCGATGCCAGGAAGGCCGAGACCGAGAAGGCAAAGGCCGAAGAGAAGGCCCGCAAGGAGGAAGAGAAGAAGAAGTCCGAGGAGGAGGCCAAAAAGGCCGCCGCGGCCGCAAAGGAGCCCAAGTGCCCCAGGGGGATGGTGCTGGTTCCGGCGGGCAGGTTCCAGTTCGGATCGGCCGCCGGCGACCCGATGAAGGGTTTTGGCGAGAAGAACAACGAGCCCGTCGATCTTCCCGCCTATTGCATAGACATATACGAATACCCGAACGGCTCGGGCAAGCTCCCGCGCACCGGGATCTCGTACGGCGGCGCCGAGGGGGCGTGCAGGAAGGCCGCAAAGCGCATCTGCACCGAACAGGAATGGGAAAAGGCATGCAAGGGGCCTGGAGGGTTCCGCTATCCGTACGGCAACAAGTGGGAGCCCGCTTTCTGCAACAGCGAGGACGACCAGGGCAACAAGAAGCAGGTGGGCCCGGCCGGCTCGTTCACGAAGTGCCGGAGCGGCTATGGCGTGGCGGACATGAGCGGCAACGTCGCCGAGTGGGTCAACGCGGGCGGGGCGAAGGCGAACAAGGGCGGGGCCGCCGACCGGCCCAACTACGCCGTCCGTTGCGCGGCCAAGGCGGCGGCCGACCCGGGCAAGACCAGCGCGACCCTGGGATTCCGGTGCTGCGCGGGCGCGGACTGAGCGGCGCGGCAGTTTTCGCAGATTCCCTATGCGAAAAGAACGTTCTCCGTGATCTCTGTGGTCTCTGAGGCCGGAAACAGCAACGGGAGAGAACAGATGTGCAAGCGGACCGTCGTCCTTGTCGTCGCTTTCGTCCTTGCGGTCTTTTGGGCCTCGAATGCCCCGGCCGCCGAGATCGCCATCGTCAAGAGCGACTACAAGAAGTACAACAAGGTCATCAGCAAGGTCATCACCGGGTTTTCGGTCGAGAGCAAGGTCCCCGTCGTCGAATACGACATGAAGAAGGACCCGGACCGGGGCAAGAAGATCTTCGAGATCATCAAGAGCAGGCGTCCGTCGCTCGTCCTCGCCATCGGTCCGGCCGCCGCCGCCATGGCCAAGAGGGAGATCACGGACATACCGGTCGTATTCGTCATGGTGCCCGACCACCAGAAGTACAGCCTTTCGGCGGACAACATGACGGGTGTCTCGCTGCAACTCCCATACAAGGTCCAGCTCGCCACGCTCCGCACCATTGCGCCCAAGATCCAGAACGTCGGGGTCCTTTACAACCCCAAGTGGTCCAGGGAGGTCTTCGAAAAGGCATCGCAGGCCGCGACCGAGATGGGCCTCACGCTCGTTCCGTCGAAGGTGGACGACCCCGAGGACGTGCCGAGCGCGGTCGGGACGTTCCTGGGCAAGGTCGACGCGGTCTGGATGATCCCGGATCAGACGGTCGCGACCCCCGCGGCGATGAAGGCGCTCATCAAGTTCACCTACGACAGCCGCGTTCCGTTCTTCACGCCCGTCACGAGCGCCGTGAAGAAAGGCGCCCTGGCGTCCCTATCGCCGGATTACACCGCGATAGGACAGCAGGCCGGCAGGCTTGCCAACCAGATCGTCCTGCAGAAGCTCGCCGCGAAGGCGATCCCTGTCACGGAGCCCGAGGGGATATCAATCGCCATCAACCTCTCCACCGCGCGGCGGCTGGGCGTCGAGTGCAACATGGCACTGGACATCTTCACGGTCGCCGCGACGCAGGGATACCCGATCAAGGTCTACAAATAAAAGAAACCGCAGAGTGCGCAGAGATCGCAGAGGTTGGGAAAGTGGAACGTTGTTGTGTTTCAGGTTGATGTGCTCCGCGGACTCTACGTTCTTGGCGGTTGAAATGCCGGAGGAACGAGCATGATCCGACGGTACACGCGCAAGGAGATGGCCCGCATATGGCTGGACGAGAACCGGCTCAACCGGTGGCTCGACATCGAGCTTCTCGCCTGCGAGGCAATGGAGGATCTCGGGCGCGTTCCCAAAGGGACGGCCGAGCGCATCAGGAAAAAGGTCGGGCGCCTGACCGCCGACGACGCGGCGCGGATTGATGAGATCGAACGTACCACGCGCCACGATGTGATCGCATTCCTCACGCTCATCGAGGAGCGCGCGGGGGATGACTCGAAGTACGTGCACCTCGGCCTCACCTCGTACGACGTGGTGGATACGGCGTTCTCGCTCCAGCTCGTCGAGGCGGCGGACCTGCTCACAGAAGACCTGCGGGCGTTCGCGGGGGTGCTCGAGCGGCGCGCCCTCGAGTTCAAGACGGTGCCGCAGATCGGCCGCTCGCACGGCATCCACGCCGAGCCGATTACGTTCGGCGTCAAGCTCCTGCTCTTCTGGGACGAGACCATGCGCAACATCGCCAGGCTCCAAATGGCGCGCGAGTCCGTGGCGGTGGGCAAGTTGAGCGGCGCCGTAGGGACGTTTGCGAACGTCGAGCCCTCGGTCGAGGAGTACGTGTGCGCGAAGCTCGGCCTCAAGGCGGCGCACGCTTCCTCGCAGGTGATATCGAGGGACAACCACGCCGAGTTCTTCACGACCCTGGCCATCGTGGCAACCTCGCTCGAGAAGTTCGCCGTCGAAGTCAGGCACCTCCAGCGGACCGAGGTCCGCGAGGCCGAGGAGTTCTTCGTTGCCGGCCAGAAGGGGTCGTCGGCGATGCCCCACAAGAGGAACCCCATACTCACCGAAAACGTGACGGGGCTTGCGCGACTGATCCGGTCGTACGCGTTTGCCGCCCTCGAAAACGTACCGCTGTGGCACGAACGCGACATCTCGCACTCTTCGGTCGAGCGCGTGATTGCCCCCGACGCGACCATAGCACTGGACTTCGCCATCGTCCGGCTGTCGGGGGTCTTCGAGAACCTCATGGTCCATCCCAAGGCGATGGAGGAGAACCTGGCGCTTGCCGGAGGACTGATCTTTTCGGAGGCGGTCCTCCTGGCGCTGTGCGGGAAGGGACTCCTCCGGCAGAAGGCCTACGGCATCGTCCAGAGGAGTGCGATGAAGGCGTGGAACCGCGGCGGCGACTTCAAGGACCTCCTTTCGCGGGACCCCGAGGTCACGGCACTGCTCTCGCAGACCGAGATCGACTCGTGCTTCGACCTCCGCCACCACCTGCGCAACGTCGACTATATTTTCGAAATGACGTTCAAGCGCTGGAAAGGTTGAAAAAGACGGTGTAGACTGGCCCCGATGGACTTGGCGGGCATCTATCGAATCCTGTTCTCGGCGTGGGGCTCGGCCGCGTCGAAGCTGCCGGCGGGGCTGGCGCCGCCGCCGTTGCAGCTCTTTTTCGAGATCAGCGACCGCTGCAATCTCAAGTGCGGCTTCTGCTTCTACCGCCACGACATCGGATCGCGGGGCGGCGGTGAAGTGCTGAGGCCCCGTGAGGTAGAACGGGCCATCCATGAAATCCCTTCGGCCCGGCTCGTCGCCTTTGCCGGGGCCGAGCCTTTCTGCCGCGCCGATTTCATGGAGATGCTCGAGGCGGCCGCGCGCCGGCGCATCGCGTCGGTCGAAACCAACGGGACCATGATCTCCGGCGACCTGGCCAGAAGGCTCGTCCGGATGGCGTTCAACCCGTCGCGCATGACCGGTCTTGCGAGCATCGACGCCTCGCTCCACGGCCCCGCGGCCGTCCACGATCGGATCACGGGCGCAAAGGGCTCGTTTGGAAAGATCGAGGCCGCCCTCCGCGCCCTTCACGCGGCCCGCTCCGAGGCCGGGAGGCGGTTCCCGCTCATCCACGTCAAGACGGTCATCTGCGGGGAGAACGCGGCGGCCCTCTCCGAAACGAGACGGCTGGCCGCGGAGATGGGCGCCGACGCCTTTCTCCTGAAGCTGCGCGACCCGTTCCCGATGTCGTTCCGAGTGGCGAACGGGGCGCCGATCGTCCGCCGGCCTCCCGCCGGGAAGCGGGGGCCGCGCCGGGGTCTTGGGCAGCCGGCGCCGGAAGGCCGCGGGACCCGCGGTGCGCCGGCCTTTCCTGCCGCGGCGCTCGCGCAGGAGCTCAAAAAGATCCGGGCAGCCAAAAAGGGCCCGCCGCTCATCACGCTTCCGCTAAACCTCGATGACGAGGCGGTCCTCGCGCACTATTCTGACGGCGGGGACGGCCTCGATCGGTACTCATGCTCGAGCCCGTGGACGCGCGTGTCGGTCATGCCGTATGGCGACGTCTTTTTCTGCAAGTTGTTCGGACACGGGAATGTGCGGCAGGAGGGACTCGCCAAGTCCTGGAACTCCGAGCCCGCCCGCGCGTTCCGCCGCCGCCTGTCTTCGGGCCCGCTCCCGCCCGAGTGCAAGGGGTGTTGTTTTTTGACGAGGCAGTGACCGCCGCCGTCCGGCGGCCCGGCTCGGACCACCGGCTCCGGCGGGGCAAGCCCGCCGGGGGCTCCGCTCCGCAACATTGGTCGAGTCGCAAAAAGGCGCGGGTTTTTACGAGAGAGTCAACATTCAGCGCTTTTCGTAGTCTTCCCGCCTGAGGCGCTCGAGCACCTCGACGCCCTTCCGCGGGTCCTTGCCCTCGTACGCGAGGCGGTTGATCTCGGGCAGGGCCTCGCACTGGAAGCGCCGGTTGCCGCCGGTGAGGCAGGGGCCGTTGGCGCCGCAAAAGATTGGGGTGCGGCGCATGCGCAGGTAGATGGTCTCAAAAGGCTCCTCGCGGACGTTCCCGTAGCTTGCGTGTATCGCCGCACACGGCATCACGTCGCCGTAGGGCGTTACGTAGACCTTTTCGGTGCCGGCCGGACATCCCTCGGTGAGGTAGTTCGACGACCCCTCCCACCTGACGTGCGGGAGTTCCATGATCTCGCGGACGCGGGCCATCTCGTCTTCGTCAAGCAGCAGGTCCGTGCGCCCGTGCCACGAGCCGACCAGATACGGGAGGTTGATTGTGAGAAGAGCATCCCAGCCGGCGACGAGGCGGGTGAGTGCGTTCAGGTCGCCGCTCGACACATTCTCGTGCGTGGCGATCGCGTTGATGAAGACGGGGATGCCCTCCGCCCTGCAAGCCTCGACGCCCGTCACGACGTCGGCGAACACGCCGTCGCACCCTCGTCCCTTGTCGTGCGCCGTCGCCTCGGCCGAATCGAGGCTGAATGTCACCATCCGGATCCCGGCGGCCTTGAGCCTCCGGACCTTGGCCCGATCGACGTCTTTCCCGTTGCTCGCGAGAGTGACGAAGAGTTTTCGCGGCCGGCACGCACCCACGATCTCGTAGAAATCCTGCCGGAGCAGCGCCTCGCCGCCGGTGAGGTTGCAGAACAGGAGGCCGACGTTTGCCATTCCCCGGACCGCCCGCCCGATCTCCGCAGGGTTGAGTTCGGCACGCCCGGCGTCGATCAGCGTGTCCTTCAGGCAGTGGCTGCAGCGGCACTGGCAGCGGTAGGTGATCGCGAACTCGACACCGCGCAGCGTCGGTTTTCGGAGCACGAGCAGCCGGAAATACGACCGGGCGACGACCGGCAGGAGGTACGCGTTCCGCAGGATCACCTTCCCGTGCGCCCGCGCGAGTTTCAGGGGGTTCCGCAGGCGCTTTCTCATGGGCATATGGGGCGTGAACCGGGCTTCATTTCCCTTTTTCCTTCAGCTTGGCGAGCGCCGCGGCGAGCTGGCTGAAACCGCCGGCGGGTTTCGTCTCGGGTTCCCCACCCAGGGCGGCCTCGCCCCCGCCGGCCCCCGCCTCCGCCGCGTAGTCCGCGAGCACCCCGCGGGAGTGCTCGTCCTCGTGGCAGTAGACGCACAGGTTCTCCCAGTTGCTCCCGTCCGGCGGGTTGTTGTTGTGGTTGCCGTCTTTGTGGTGGACCGTCAGGAGGTGGAGGTTCGACGCGTTGTAGTCGCGGCCGCACTTGGCGCAGACCCACGGGTGCAGTTCGAGCGAACGGCGGCGGTACTCGGACTCCTTTGCGGCTATCCCGGCGCGGACCTTTTTGACAAACTCCGCCCGCTCCGGCTCACTCGCCGGCGTCCCGGCCGCCCTGTTGACTTTTTTCTTCCCGAAGTGCGGCATGACGGGTTCAATTCTGCCACAGAGCGCCCGGAGAGCACAGAGTTTTTTTGGGGGGTGCCACGGACAACCGTAGGTTGTCCGTGCCTGTCCGAGCCGGATCAACGCACCCTGCCCGACGCGTCTTCACTCCAGACACCTCGGGTCGTCTCCCTCGGCCATGCATTTGACCTGCGCCGCGTCGGCGTCGCAGAATGACACCGTCGGCGGGGGCTGGCCTGCGGGCGGGACGTTGATGGTCTGGCAACCGGCGGGATTGACGGCGCCGGCGGCCGTGCGCGGGCAAACGCGGCAGACGAGCTTGCCGGGGCACAGGTTGGACACGGTCGAGTTCAGAACCTTCTTGCACGTGCTCGCGGCGGGGGTTTCGAACTGGGATTCCCGCACGCATGGCGCGACGTTGATGCACGCCGGTTTCGGAGTGGGTGCCGGCGCGGGAACGGGCGCAGCGGCCACGGGCGGGGGAGGCGGAACGGCCGGCGCGGGCTGCGGTGGAGGAGCGGCCGGAGGGGGTTGCGGAGCGGGAGCCTGCGGCGAAGGTCCCGGCGCCGCCCACGACGGCGCCTGCTGTGCCAGGTACTCGGGAAGCGCGCGCGCGGGTGCGGCTGGCGCGGCCAGCGGCGGTTGGGCGGGTGTGGCCGCGTGCGCTGTCGTCGTCGGCGCCGTCGGCGCAACCGCCATCTGAGCGGGCGGCGGCGGTTGTGGAGGAGGCGCAGCAGGGGCAGCCGGGACCGGCGCTGGCGGTGGCGGCGCCGCGTAGACTGGAGGACCTGCCGGAGGAGGTTGCGCCTGCCACGGCTGCGGCTGGGGTTGGGCGGGCGGCGGCGCCCACGACGGCGGGGGAGGGCCGGGTTGCGTGGGCGGCGGCTGGGCCGGCGGGTAGGTCGGTGGGTATCCCGCGTATGCCGGCGGCGGCTGCGGTTGTACGGGCGCCTGCGCCGGTTGTGTCGCCTGCATCGTTCCGGCTGCCGCCTGCGTCACCTCGTCCACGTATGTGACGCCGACCCCACTTGTGACAACGCCGCTCTGGAAGAACCCCTGCACGCCGACGACCCATTTTCCAATCTCGACGCCGGCCGTCACCATGGGCCGAACGGTGTCAAACATGTCGCCCCCCGCCGCGACCTCGAGAGTGAAGCCCGGTTGAAACACGAGGCTCGCGAGCGGGCTCACGTCGTATGCGGCGCGAAACGCAAACAGGGCCGGGAGTTGAAAACCGTCGGCGTAGTGAAGGTCCACGCCGGTGCCGCCCCCGAGGCTGAATTTTCCGAAACCCCGTGATATCCCGCCCAGAAACCCCAGACCGAGGATGTAAGACACGCCGAATTCCAGGCCGTCCCCGGACGTCCCGACGAATTGGAGAGGGAGCGTGGCACCGACGACCTTACGCATTCCTCCGGGTTCGGCCGGGTCGTCGAGCCGCCAGACGCGCGAGGGCGTGACGTTCAGGCCATACTGATAGATCGACTCGCCGTAGCCGAACAGCAGGTTGCCCCGGATATCGGCGTCCCACGAGGCCACGCGGACCGGCCAGTTGAACGGAATGGCGATTCCGTGCGAGACGGCCGATTCCTCGGCGACGCTGACGTGCGTGAACTCGTACATCCCGCCCGCTTCGCGCGGGCTCGCGGTCCCGCGGCCGCGTTTCTCCATGCTTCGAAAGACCGTCGAGAGTCCCCGGCTCTGCACACCCGCCGATGATGCGGCCGAAACCATGACGCCGCCGGAGCCGACGCAGTAGAGCTGGAAACCCCTCCGGCCGGCGGCATCGTTTTGAGCGTCCGTGGCCGTTGAGTCCACTTTGACGGCGCCCCACGCGCAGCGATAGTCCGAGCTGTTTCCGATGAAAGAACACTCGACGTCGACACCGCAGATGGTGCACCCGAATGTCTGGGACTCGCCGTACGCGCCATAGCCGGCATCATAGCAGCTCGCGACGCCCGCATTCATCCAGTCTTCCGGCGACGCGGAGGCGGCGCGGGAGGGCAAGAAGCACAGCGGCGGAAACGAAACAGACGCCGAATTTGATGCAGAACCGCTTTCGATGCCGGAACGAGCGTGTTGCCATGACCGGCAGTCCTCCTGCGAGTGGCCTCCAACCACATATATTATGGATGCACTTCGTTTTGGAAGAAAAAAAAGGCCGCGGATTTCTCCGCGGCCCTCCTCCCGGAGGCGGGGTCAGGTCGTCACATCGGTTTGCAGCAGGCGCCCTCGTAGCAGGCGTAGCCGGCGGGGCAGTTGTTGTCGGACGAGCACGGGGCGAAGGTTTCGATGCACTCGCCGCGGCATTCGCCCTTGTGGGCGACGGCAACGCCGGCGCACTTGGCCTCGCACTCGTTCCCGTACGTCACGCCGTCGGCGCCGCACACGGGCGAGTAGTACATCGGGCACACGCACCCTTGCGGCTCACAGCACTCCTGCGGGTAGACCCCGTCGTTGGGGGCACGGCAGAGGCCGTTTTCATCCACCCAGGCGCCCCAGCATTCGTCGGTCCCGCACTTCATCGTGACCGAACCGTCGGGGTTGAAGCAGCGCTCGCAGATCTGGCCGGTCGGGTCGGTGAAGGTTTCGCATGCCGGCGGCTCGTTGCACTCGCAGACCTCGCAGCCGTTGGCGTCCCTCTTGAACCCGTACTCGCAGTACATCTTGCACAGGACCGGCTTGCATTCGCTGCACTTGCAGACCTCGCAGCCATTCTCGTCCACCTGGAACCCGTACTCGCAGAAGAGATCGCACGCCACGGGTTCGCAGACCGGGATGCAAACGCCTCCTCCGCCGCAGTCCGTGCCCGGGGCGCAGTCGTACATGGCGCAAACGTGGCCGGGGGGGCAGTCCGCGTCGGCAAAGCACTCCTGCTGGGCCGGCACGCAGTAACCGTAGCAGACCGCCGGGCATTCCATACCGGCGCTCGGATCGCACCCCGGGGGCGGGTTGCACACGTCGCCCGCGTTGCACTTCATCCCCTGCGGGCAGTCATAGTCGGAGTAGCAGCCGTTCTTGCACTGTCCCTGGTAGGCGACGCCGACGCCGGCGCACTTGGCCTCGCACGGGTTGCCGTACGTGACGCCGTCCGTCCCGCAGACCGGGTCGTAGTAAAGGGGGCAGGCGCAGCCGACGAGCTGGCAGCAGCCGTTCACGCATGACCAGCCCTCGACGCCAATCGGGCAGTCCATGTCGGACCGGCAGACCAGTTCGTCTTTGCAGACCTCGCCCGTGCACGAGCAGCAGCCGCCGGAGGCCGCATCGCAGGTGTAACCGGGGTCGCAGTCGTAGTTCACGCCGCACATGCCATCGGACCGGCCGTAGCACATGCACTCCTGCTGGCACTCGCCGTCGTGGGCAATCCCCACCCCGGCGCACTTCGCGAAGCACTCGTTGCCGTAGGTGACGCCGTCGGTCCCGCAGACCGGGCCGTAGTACTCGGGGCATACGCAAGACTCGTACGGCAGGCAGACACCCTCGGTCGGGACCACGCACTTGAGCCCAAAGCACCTTGGGCTTCCTTCGTCCGACCCGCCGCTCGGGTCGGTGTTGAGGACGTCGGGCATGGCGCAGTAGTAGCCTTCGGGGCAGTCCTGGTCGGACATGCAGTTCATGTCCTCGGGCTTCTTGATGCACACGCCCTCGCTCGGGATGCACCCTACCGAACCGCCGCCGCTCCCGCTTCCGGGATCGGTCGAGTCGTCGGAACCGCCGCCCGGGACCGTCCCGCCGCCCGAGCCTTCGGAGCCGCCTTCGCCGCCGCCGCTGTCCGGCGGCACTAGGCATCCCGGGACCGCCTCCCCGCTGTCGTCATAGACCATCGGGTACTCGCAGTAGTAGCCTTCGGGGCAGTCGCCGTCCCATTCACACCCGACTTGGGCAGGGGCGCACTTCCCGATGCACGGAGGGCAGTCGGTCGTCCCGTCCTCCCGCACGGCGCAGGGCATCGCCGGGCACATCTCGAACTGGCACTGCTCGCCTTCGGGGCAGTCGCCGTCGTCCTGGCAGGTTGTCACGCCTTCGCAGACCCACACGCAGGACCCGGTGTTGCACTTCGCCTTCAGGTCCGACCCGTCGGCGCACGCCATCGCCGGCATTGCACCCTTGCCGCAGTCGGCGTCGCGCTTGCACTCGCTGTAGGCGCAGTCCCAGTTGCACACGCCCGACTCGCAGAGCCAGCGCCCGACGCACTGGGTGTGGTCGAGCCCCTCGCAGTCCGACGCGGCCTTGCAGCCCTCATCGCCTCCGCCTCCGCCTCCGCCGGACGACGTCCCGTCGGCCGCCCTCTCGCCGAAACAGCCGTCCGCACCCATCAGAAAAACTGCCGCACAACACAGCGCCAGCGCACAAAGAACCTTTGTCCCCTTCATACCGACACCTCCTTTTATTAAGGTCGTCAAAACACCATCGTCCATCCAGCGCGGTCTGTCTCTCGCAAGGATCATGCCTTGCCGAAGCCAAGTATAACACATTGAAACAACGAGTGTAATCCCATGTGCTGGGGGCGGCGGAGACCAACGGAATCCTGACGCCTTGCCGAGCCAACCCAGAAAACTGACTTTTCCGTTGCGTTCTTCCCTGGCGGCATGTACGATTTCGAAACGCCATGGGTGACATGCCGGCCGAAGAAAACAGGCTTCAGGAGGTCATCAGGCTCGGGCTCGAGCTCGCCGAGGTCCGCGACGTCGATCTCCTGCTCGAGCACGTCCTCGATGCGGCCCGCCGCTTCGTCGCCGCCGACGCGGGGTCGATCTACGTCAAGGACGGCGACCTCCTTCACTTCAGGCACGCCCAGAACGACACGCTCTCGGGGCGTCTCGAGCCCGGGAAAAAACTCATCTTCACGACGTTCTCGGTCCCCATCAACAGCCGCTCGATCTCCGGCTACGTGGCCGAGTCGGGCCAGCCGCTCAACATCGCCGACGTCGACCGGCTGCCCGAGGGGGTGCCGTACTCCTTCGACCGGCACTACGACGAGCTTTCCAGGTACCGCACGAGGTCGATGCTCACGCTGCCGCTCAAGACGAACCGCGGCAAGATCATCGGGGTGCTGCAGCTCATCAACGCGAAGGACGAGGCCGGCGGGGTTGTGCCGTTTGACGATGAGCTGATGCCTTTCGTCCGGCACCTCGCCAACAACGCCGCCATTGCCATCGGGCGCGCGCAGCTCACCAGGACGACCATCCTGCGCATGATCAGCATGGCGGAGCTTCGCGACCCAAAGGAGACCGGGGCGCACGTCAACCGCGTGGGCGCGTACTCGGTCGAGATCTTCGAGGCATGGGCGCGGAAGAAGGGTCTCCCGAGGCACGAGATCGATTCGACCCGCGACGCCCTGAGGATGGCCGCCATGCTCCACGACGTCGGGAAGGTGGCCATCTCGGATCTCATCCTCAAGAAGCCCGGCCGGTTCACCGAGGAAGAGTTCGCCATCATGAAGGAGCACACGCTCCTCGGGGCGCGCCTCTTTCTTGACAGCCAGTCCGAGCTCGACGAGTTGGCGCGCGACGTCGCCTTGAACCATCACGAGCGCTGGGATGGACGCGGGTACCCCGGGCACGTGGAGGTCGAAACGGGGAAGCCGCTCCCCGGTCGTGCGGGCGAGGACGGGAGGGCGCGCGGGAAAGAAAAGGAGGAGATCCCGCTTCTGGGCCGGATCGTGGCCGTCGCGGACGTCTACGATGCGCTTTGCTCACGGCGGGTGTACAAACAGGCGTGGGGTGAGGACGAGGTGCTCAAGGAGATGCGCGAGCAGGCGGGCAGGCAGTTCGACCCCGAGATCATCGACGTCTTCTTCGAGTCCCTCGACGTGATGCGTTCGATATCCCACAGGTATCCCGACCAGGAGTGACCCTCTTCATGCGATTCGGGCTTGGCATGCGGTTCGCGCTGTCCCTGGCCGCGCTCGCGGCCGTGTTCGGCCTTCTCACCTTTCTGGCCGTGGACGGGGCGGTCCGGTCCGCGGCGGTCCCGGCCGGCGCCGCAGAGGTGGTCCGCAAGGCCGTCGCGCTGTTCGTCGGCGTAAACACCCTCCTGCTGGTCCTGTTTTCGCTGATAATATTCAACCGGGCCATCGCGCGCCCCCTGCGCGGACTTGCCGATCGCGCCGATCGGGCGGCCACGGATGCCGTCGTCCTCGATCTCGGGGGTGCGGCCCGGGACGAGGTGGGGGATCTCTCGCTGTCTCTCAACCGCATGGCGGCGCGGCTGCGCGACGACAGGGACAGGATGGCGGGGCAACTCCGCGAGCTCGAGGCGAAGACGGCGGCGCTCGAGCAGGCGCGGGACCAGCTGGTCCGCGCCGAGAAACTCGCGTTGGTGGGGAGGCTCTCGGCGGGGATCGCCCACGAGATCGGGAGCCCGCTGGGTGCCATTCTCGGCTACGTGGACATGCTGAGGCACGAGATCCGCGACAACGGCTCGACAGCCAACATTGAGTTTCTGGACCGGATGGAGAAGGAGATCAACAGGATCAACCGTATCGTCCGGGAGCTTCTCGACTATTCGAGGCCGGCATCGTTTCGGCTGGAGGACATCGACCTCCGCAAGTCGGTCGAGGACGTGACCGACCTTCTCATGCCGCAGAAGGCGTTCCGGGCGGTGGAGATCGCGACGGACCTCGGCGAAAGACCCGTGACGGTGTATTCGGATTGGGACCGCCTGCGGCAGGTCCTGATGAACCTCCTGTTCAATGCGAGCGATTCGATGGGAGGGAAGGGCAGGATCGACGTCACCGTCGAGCGCACGGCCGGGGACGGGCCGGCCGGTGAGTTCGTGGCGCTCAAGATAAAGGATACGGGGTGCGGCATCGCGAGGGACGAGATAGACAGGATCTTTGAACCGTTCTATACGACCAAGGTACCGGGGGCCGGCACAGGTTTGGGGCTGGCCGTCTCCCAGCGGCTCGTCGAGCGGATGGGGGGCCGGATTGAGGTCGAGAGCACGCCCGGCAGCGGGAGCACGTTCTCGGTCATCCTCCGGACCGGGCAGGGCGGGGATGTGCCAAGGGGATCAAGATGATCGACAGGAAAGACCCGTTTTCGGTGCTCGTGGTGGACGACGAGGAGGAGTTTGCGCGGATGCTCTCGCTCGCGCTTTCGCGCGGGGGCTACAAGGTCAGGCAGGCGTCACGGGCGCGGGAAGCCATCGATGTCCTCCGGGGCGAGCGTTTCGACTTCGTCGTGAGTGACGTCCGTATGCCCGGCATGGGGGGCCTCGATCTCCTTGACCAGATTCAGCGGGAAAGCCCCTCGACGACGGTCGTTATGATGACGGCGTACGGGACGCACGACATAGCGATCGAAGCGATGAAGCGGGGGGCGTACGATTATGTCTCGAAGCCGTTCAAACCCGAGGAGATGCTTCTCACCCTGCGGAAGGCCGAGGAGCGCGAACAGCTCAAGCGCGAGAACCAACGCCTCCGGGAATGCCTGGGCCGCGAGACCGGTCTCGGCGCCATGGTGGGGAAGAGCCGGCCGATCCAGGCCGTCTTCGATCTGATCCGGAAGATCGCCCCGCTGCGCTCGACGGTGCTGGTCACCGGCGAGTCCGGGACCGGGAAGGAGCTCGTGGCGAGGGCCCTGCATGAGCTTTCGACCCGCGCGAACGGCCCGTTCGTGGCGATAAACTGCGCGGCCATCCCCGAGAACCTCCTCGAGAGCGAGCTCTTCGGCTACGCGCGCGGGGCGTTCACCGACGCGGTCCGCAACAAGCGCGGGCTCATCGAGGAGGCGGGCGGCGGGACGCTGTTTCTGGACGAGATCGGGGAAATGCCGCAGCCGCTTCAGGTGAAGATGCTCAGGGTCCTCGAGGAGGGCGAGGTGCGGCGGGTCGGCGACACCAAGCCGGTCCCGGTGGACGCGCGCATCATCGCGGCGTCGGCGAAGGAACTCGAGTCCGAGGCCCGCGCAGGGCAGTTCCGCGAGGATCTCTTTTTCAGGCTGAGCGTCTTCCCGATTCGTGTGCCGCCGCTTCGCGAGAGGCGCGAGGACATTCCGCACCTGGTCGCGGCCTTCATATCCAGGATGGCCCCCGCGGCCGGCCGGCCCGGGCGCACCGTTTCGGCGGCGGCGATGAAACTGCTCATCGAGCACGACTGGCCCGGGAACGTTCGCGAGCTCGAGAACGCAATCGAACGGGCGGTCGTGCTTTGCGAGGGCGCCGAGATCGAGCCCGCGCACCTCCCCGACTCGCTTGCCGCCCGCGCCGGCGCGGGCCCGGGCGCGCGCGGGGCCGCCCGCAACGAAGGACGCGAACTGTCCATCAAGAAGTCGACGGAGCTCCTCGAACGGGACCTCATCGCGCGCGCGCTGCGCAGGACCGGCGGGAACCGGACGCGGGCGGCGGAACTTCTTGAAATCAGCCACCGCGCTCTGCTATACAAGATCAAAGAATACGGTCTTGACTCGGAGGGACGAGGATGAGCCGGGCGGATGCGGGCGGGCGACGGGTGTCGGCGAACAATGAGCGGGGCGGGCCGGCCGCCCGCCCACAACCTGTTGTGGTGGGGCGGATCGGGGTCCACCATATTTTGTGAAATTATATATAATTTCACATAGTATGTGCATATTTTACATTTAAGTGACCGCAAAAATTCTTGACAGGCGGAAGCCCGTCGTGACATACTGGGCGCGCCGACAAAGGAGAACAAGAAATGAACAGGGAAAGGAAGAACCCGAACAAGCTTCGTGAGGTCAGGGAGGATCTCATGATTTCCAAGGCGGAGCTCGCACGGCGGGCCGGCGTTTCCGCCTTGACGATAGACCGGATCGAAAGCGGCGAAAACTGCCGTGTTGACACCAAGCGCAAGATCATCCTCGCCCTTGGTCTGAAGCTCAACGAGAAGGACAAGGTCTTCGTGAACGAAACACAGGCGCATGAGAAGGAGCGCAGGCGCTCCTGACGGGGCGCGTCCCCGAAAAAGGGGAAAGGCGGAATCCATGGCTCGAGGGAAACCGGCGGTCGGTCTGGACATAGGATCTTCGATGGTGAAGATCGTCCAGCTCAAGGAGACGAAGAAGGGCTATCGGCTCGTCAACTTCGGGATGATCGGCATTCCCCCGGAAGCGATTGTCGACGGGGCGCTGATGAACTCGACGGCCATCGTCGACGTGGTCCGCGAGCTCCTGGCCAGCACCAAGATCAAGGCCAAGGAGGTCGCCATCGGCCTCTCCGGGCACAGCGTGATCATCAAGAAGATCACCCTTCCGGTCATGACCCCGGAGGAGTTGGAGGAGTCCATTCACTGGGAGGCCGAGCAGTACATCCCGTTCGACATCAACGACGTCAACATGGACGCGACCATCCTCAACCCCCAGTCGGCGGTGCAGGGGCAGATGGACGTGCTGCTCGTCGCGGCGAAGAAGGAGATGATCAACGACTACACCGCCGTGGTCACCGAAGCGGGGCTCCAGCCGGTGGTCGTCGATGTGGACGTCTTCGCCCTTCAGAACATGTTCGAATGCAACTACGAGATCCCGGGGGGCGAGACCATCGTGCTTTGCAACATAGGGGCCGGGAGCGTCAACATGAACATCCTGGCCAACGGGATCTCGGCGTTCACGCGCGACATCTCGATGGGCGGGAACCAGTTCACCGAGGAGATCCAGAAACAGCTCAACGTTTCGTTCGAGGAGGCCGAGGCGCTCAAGATCGGGGGAGGCAACACCGCCGACGCCGACTCCGTGGTCCCCCAGGAGGTCGAGCGGGTGATCCAGAGCGTTTCGGCGAACATGGCGGCCGAGCTCCAGCGCTCGATAGACTTCTACACCGCGACCACGGCCGATTCGCACATCTCGCGCGTCTTCCTTTGCGGAGGGACCGCGAAGATCCCGACGCTCCTCCGGGTGCTGGAGAACCGGCTGGGGATCCCCGTGGAGCTCATGAACCCGTTCAGGAACGTCGAAGTCGATCGCAGCCAGTTCGACCCCGACTATATCCAGGACATCGCCCCGCTCGCGGGGATCAGCGTTGGGCTGGGCGTCAGGCGCGAGGGGGACAAATGAAGGCGCGAGGCATGAGGCGGGAGGCATGAAGCGATGATTAGAATCAACCTGCTGCCCGTGAGGGCCGCGAAAAAGAAACAGGCGGGGATCCACCAGGTCGTGCTGATGGGCGTGCTCATCCTTTTTGTCGTCGTCGTCATGGCGATGGTGGTCACGGTGCTCAAGGCCGAACGCGCCAAGCTCGAAAAGGAGATCGTCCATACGCAGGGTGAGCTGCAGAAGCTCGAGCAAATCATCGGCGAGGTGAACCAGTACTCGGCGACCAAGGCCATGCTCGAGAGCAAGCTCAAGGTGATCGAGGACCTTAAAAAGGGAAGGACGGGCCCGGTGAAGGTCCTCGACGAGATGGCGCAGAAGATTCCCAAGAAGGTGTGGCTGGTCAAGATGGAGGAGAAGGACAAGCTTCTCCAGATCGCCGGCGAGGCCGCCACCGACGAGGACATCGCGGCGTTCATGCAGGACCTTCAGAAGTCGCCGTACTTCCAGGACTTGAGGTTGAAATTCACGAAGATAGCCGAACGCGCGGACCAGGGCGGAATGAAGATCAAGACGTTCGAGATGGAATGCCAGGTGAACTATGCCATTTAAGATGCCGACAAGGGACGAGTTCCTGAACCAGGTTGTCGCGGCCCCGATCCAGAAGAAGGTGGGGGTGATGGTGGCTATCATCGTCCTTCTGGTCGGCGGGTTCTGGTACTTCTCGATCGACTCCGAGAACAAGAAGATCAAGAAGGCCCGCACCCAGCTCGCCGAGCTCAAACGCCAGCAGGTCGAAAAGGCCGCCATCGCGAACAACCTCGCCAAGTTCAGGCGCGAGGTCGAAAAGCTCAACCAGGATCTGAAGGATGCGGTGGCGCTCCTTCCGAACGAGGCCGAGATCCCGGAGCTTCTGCAGAAGGTGTCGGAGCTCGTCGAAAAATCCGGGCTCCAGATGGACGTGTTCGAGCTCATGGGAGAGCAGCCCGTGGGCTTCTACGCCCGCGTGCCGGTCAAGGTCGAGGTCAGCGGGTCGTTCCATGAGGTCGTGGTCTTCCTGGACAAGCTGGCGAAGCTCTCGCGAATCGTGAACGCCACGGACATCAAGCTGGGCGACCCGGCTTTCAAGAACCAGAAGATGGCGCTCAAGTCGGCGTTCCTCGCGACCACGTTCCGATTCATCGAGACGAAGCAGGCGGGACAACCGGGGCAGGCCGGGCAGCCGGGCGGCGCCGCTCCGGCAAAAAAGTGAGGTCAGCGATGAGAGGTCGCCGGTTGACAGTGTCGTTTGCGGTTGCGTTGGCAGTCCTTGCCGCGGCCCTTCTCCAGGGGTGCCCCGGCAAACCGCCGCCGCCACCACCACCGCCGGCTGTTCAACAGGAGGAGGCCGCCCAGGACAAGCCGCAGGAGCAGCCGAGTTATTTCTACACGCCCATCGGGAAGCGCGACCCGTTCCGCCCGTTCTTCGTGGACGTCCGGAAGGAACCGGTCGGACTGGACCGGGCGCGGACGGAACTGGAGACGTTCGACCTCGAACAACTTCGGCTGGTTGCAATCCTCACGGGCATGGAGACACCCATGGCGATGGTGGAGGACCCGGAGAACAAGGGGTACCCCATCACCATCGGGACGCCGATCGGAAAGAACGGAGGCCGCGTCTCGCGGATCACCAGGGACGACGTGGTCGTCGAGGAAGAGTACTACAACAGCGAAGGGAAGCGGATCCTCAACAAGGTTGCGCTGAGGCTTCCCAAGGACACGGCAGCGAAGTGAATGCAATACCCACGAGGAGAGCCATAATGAAACGGCATGTCGTCGGAGTCATCCTCGCACTGACCCTGGCGCTGGTCCCACTTTCGGCGCCCGCCCACGCCCCGCCGGGTCCGCCGGGCCCGGCCGGGTTGAACGTCGTTTCGCGGTTGTCGATCGCGGCGGAAGGCGATGTCACGGCGATCTCGATCGTCGGGAGCCAGGAGCCGTTGTTCACCGCGTTCAAGATGGACGCCCCCGCCCGCCTCGTGATCGACATCGCGCACGCCAGCGTCGAAGGCGCAAAGGCCCCCGATTTCAAAGGTTCTGCCGCGGTGACCGACGTGGCCACCTTCCAGTTCGCAAACGCCGGTGATTCCACGGGCCGCATTGTCGTGGGAGTGAAAGACGGCGTCACGTACGACGCCAGGGCGCAGGGGGCGGAACTCGTCATCCAGGTCGCCCCGAAGGGCGTCGCCCTGCCTCCTTTCAAGTTTGCGAAAGCCGGTTCGACGCCGGCGGAACCGGGTGCGAAGGCCGAACCGAAACCGGCAACTGCCGCGCCTGCGGCGGGCGCCGCCGCCGCGAAGACCGCCGATCCGAAGGGGGACAAACCAGTCGCCAAGGCCGAAGCAAGACCGGACGCCGGGGCCGCGGGGGGCGGGGCGCCGGAGTACTCGATCAAGCCGGACCCGGCCGCGATCCGGCCCGTGACCGTCAGGGAGATCAAGACACGCAGGCTCTCCGACGACAAGGTCGAAGTCGTTGTCGCTCTGGACGGGGCCGCGGCGTTCGGCGTGATGGAGGTCTCAAGTCCCGGGCGCCTCGTGGTCGACATACCGGCGGGCACGGCGGCCCGCACCCTTGCGAGGTCCATCGATCTCGGAAAGGGCCCTGTCTCAAAGGTCAGGGTCGGCGTCCACGACGACAAGGTGCGGCTGGTGATGGATTTGGGCGGCGCGATGCCCGCCTACGACGTCAAGTTCTCGGGGAAGGCGCTCACGATGGTGTTGGATGCGGCGCCGAAGGCCGTCGCCGCAAAGGACCAGGCGGCCAAGCCCGAGGCCAAGCCCGAGGCAAAACCCGAGGCGAAGCTCGTGGCCGGGCGGGAGCCGAAGCCCGTCGCGCCTGCGGCGAAGGCCGATCCGCCGGCTCCGCAGGCGCCGAAGGGCGCCCCCAAAACGGCCAAGGCCGTGTCGGTCGAGGACATAGCTTTCAGGCAGTACGAGGGCTATTCCCGCATTGCCGTCAGGCTTTCGAAGGGCGCGGACTACCGTATCGTCGATGGGGATGGGCTGACGACCGCCCTGGAGATCAGGGACGGGACGCTCAAGAAGGATCTCGAGCGAACGCTCGACGTGAGCGAAGTCACCGGCCCGGTCGAGTCGATATCGTCGTTTAGCGACGGGTCGCGCGGGGGCGCTGTCATGGTCGTGGTGAAACTACGGGAGAAGGTCAAGGGGCGGCTGACCGCCGAGGGGAACGAGATCCTGTGGGACTTTGCACGGGGACAGGCCGGAACGGCCGGGAAGGCCGGCGAGGTGGTGGAGTACAGCCAGGCCAGGACGGCCGGCGCCACGTCCTCGATCGCGACCGCGACCGGCACGGCGGCCGCCGGGAAGGTCTACAAGGGCAAGCGCATCTCGCTGGACTTCAAGGACGCCGACATCCACAACATCCTGCGGCTCATCAGCGAGGTGAGCAAGCTCAATATCGTCACGTCGGACGACGTCAGAGGGAGGGTGACCGTAACTCTCCGAAATGTCCCCTGGGATGAGGCGCTGGAGATCATCCTCCAGGCCAAGGGCCTCGGGAAGAAGCAGGTCGGGAACATTATCCGCGTGGGCCCGCTGGAGCAGTTCCAGAAAGAGGCCGAGATCGATCTTGCCCGCAAGAAGGCCGAACGGCTCAAGGAGCCGCTGTACGTTCGCCTGATTCCCGTCAACTACGGCGTCGCGTCGGAGATTGTCAATCAGGTCAGGGACGTGCTCTCGGAGCGCGGTACCGTGAACATCGACCAGCGCACGAACGTCATCATCGTCAAGGACATGCAGGAAAACGTGATCAAGGCCGAGGGGCTGATCCGCAACCTCGACACGCAGACGCCCCAGGTCCTGATAGAGGCGCGGATCGTGGAGGCCAACACGTCGTTTGTCCGCGACATCGGCATCCAGTGGGGCGGCAACCTCTCGTTCTCCCCGGCCAACGGGAACCAGACGGGGCTGAAGTTCCCCAACGTCGTGAGCATCGCGGGCGGCGCCGACGACTCCAGGACCCTAAACCCCATGAACGGCACGATGAACCCGGCCGGGTTCGCAATCAACATGCCGGCGCCGGTCGGCGCCGGGGCCGGCGGCGCGATAGGCTTCATCTTCGGCAGCGCCGGCGGCACGGCCAACCTGAACCTCCGCCTCTCCGCGATGGAGAACACCGGTGACGTCAAGATCCTCAGCGCGCCCCGCGTCACCACGCTCGACAACAAGGAGGCCAAGATCGGGTCCGGGATCTCGATACCGATCAGCACCGTGTCGGCCGCGGGCATCAACACGGTGTTCATCGAGGCGAAATTGGAGCTCTCGGTCACCCCGCACGTCACGCAGGACGGCAGCATCCTGATGAAGATCAACACGACCAAGAACGAGCCGGACTTCTCGCGCACCGGCGCGTCCGGCGACCCGACCATCATCAAGAAAGAGGCCACGACCGAAGTGCTGGTCAAGGACGGCGACACCACGGTGATAGGCGGGATCTATACGCGGAGGAACTCCGAGGAACTTGCGAAAGTGCCGCTCCTGGCGAACATCCCGGTGATCGGGTGGCTGTTCAAGAAGCGCAGGGTTGCCGATGAGCGCACCGAGCTCCTCATTTTCATCACGCCGCGCATCATCAACCGCTCACAGGCGACAGTGAGCTCGAAGTAGCAAATCCGGAGGTGGGACTATGAAGATTCGGCGATTTGCGGCACTCGTGCTGGCGGCGGCCGCACTCACGGTGCCGTCCTGCATGGCGGACGAGTACGGCATATTGATCAGGGGGCTGACCAACCCGGCCGATTGGGAGAACGACTGCGTCTGGAGCGTGGCGTCCGGCGCCGACGTGTTCAAGGCGATAGGCCGCATCGATCTCTCGTTCTCGGGCGCGCGCTATCTTGCCGGGGTGCAGGTTTACAACAACCTGGTCGAATCGACCCCGAACACGAGCATGATGTCGATGAGCGCGATCGGCACCCTCCATCTGGATGCCAACGCCGTGGTTCCGAGGCGCGCCTACGGCCGGATTCGCAGTCCCGATGAGGCGAACACGGGGGCCGCGTTCGGGGAATACGAGTGGTCGGCCGAGATCACCGGCGACCCGATAACGTCGGCGAAATCGGCGGACATGCCGGGCTCCGGCGTCGTCCTGTTCGAGCTGATCCCCAACGGCGTCATCGCCAATCTCCTCGCCCTCGACCCGAACGCGCCGTTCCAGGAGGGCGACCCGCCGGCGCGGGCGATGGTGGACTTTTACCTCGAATTCTCGACCATCAGCGGCGACACGGTCTACTCGTCGACGTTCACGTACGCGATGGAGATATGCTTCGGCTGCCTGAACGGCATGGGGAGAGGGAGCCTCGAGGAAGGCTGCGATGCCGAAGGGGAGGGTTGCGATATCGCCGGAAACCTCTGCAGCCCGGGCCAGGATGCGGCAACGTATTGCAGCTGCATCTAGTTGCGCGCGCGGCGGCTTTCGGTGCCTGTTGACGAACCCCAAAAACCCGCCGCGGCGGCGCTCGGGTCACTCAAGCTCTCAAAGGCGGCCATCCCGCAGGGGGCCGGGAGCGGGGAACGCCCGGCGGAGGTGGTCCGCGCCGCGGACTCCGAGATAGGGACGGAGGCCGATATCGGCCGTTCGGAACCCGCCGAGAGCCGCGGCGGGACGGACGATCTCCGGCTGCAGATTGAAAACTCCCGGCCCGTGGCCGGTGCCGGCGGGGGAAAGGTCCCTTCGGACGCAGTCGAGATCCCCGGTTCACTTCCGCTCTACAAGTTTCCGGGGACGGGCGAACTTCGGCAGGAGCAGCGGGCGCCCGCGGGGCGGGGCCCAAAAGCGAAATCCCCTTCTGGGAGCCACGGCGCCGCCCCCCCGCCCGAGGCCGGACCGCAGCCCGCCGGACAGCCGATATCGGCGCGCAAAGAGCACCTCTTTGACCGTATTGCCGAACACAAAACACTGCTCACCGTCGCGGCCCTGCTTGCGCTTGCGGCGCTCCTTGTCCTGTCGCTCGTGAAGTACTCCGAACGGGCGTCCCGCGAGGCGGAAGAGTCCGAGCGGCTCCAGAAGATCTCGGGACAAAAGTGAACTGCCCTGAGGTCGTTTTTGGGATCTCTTTCGTTTCCGGACCCGCCAGGGACCTCAAGGACAACAGGGACTTCAAGGACCAACAGCAACCATGGTGATCGCGCCGGACGGGCAGCTTCGGGCGCAGACGGCACAGCCGTGGCAATCGCCGATCTCGGGGCACCCGTCGCGCTCGGTCACGACGTCGTACAGGCAGACCTCGCGGCAGGTGAAGCATCGCGCGCATTTCGAACGGTCGATCACGGCGCGCCGGTTGCCCCGCGTCATGACCGGCATCCGCCGCCGGTTCACCTCGAGCGGGACGCACGCGCCCTTGCAGCAGTTGCAGATCACGAACTCCTTGCCCTCGAAGGTTCCCGCCACGCAGAAGTAGTAGATGTGCGGGGCGTGGCGCAGCGCGATGAGTTCCTCGATCCGCCCCACGGCCTCTGCCCTCGAAATGACGCGGTACTCCCCGGGGTAGCCGTCGCGGTAGAAGCGCGTACCCCACCGCACGGTGATCTCCGTTTCGGTCGGGTGCGGGCAAATCCCTTTGTGGAACCGCCAGCACGGGCCCCGTCGCGCGACCTTGCACCGGCACCCGCCGACGGCCGTCTCGAACTCGGGGGGGAGGTCCTCGAAAAACCGGCGGACTTCGCCCCCGTCCATTGCGCGCCCGGTCTCGCCCCAGCGCCTGAGCCACGTCCCGAACGACCACCAGATGAGCCGCTCACCCAGCCGCGTCCGTCCCAGCCGCGTGCCCAGAACCCAGAGGACCAGCCGGAGGAACTTCACTTCGTAGACCACGTAGAGGCGCAGGAACCAGAGCCGCAGACGGCTCCGCTCGCCGGTCACGGCGTGAAAGACGTGCGCGAAGAAGGGGACGGCAAGCGCCAGGATTGCCGTTTCTGCCGCCGGTGTGGACATCGGCGGCATTACACAGGAAAGCTCCGCGGCGATCAAGCGTGTTCACGATTGCGCCCGGGTGGTGTAGAATTGCCGCATGGACGCGAAACGACTTGGCGCGGCTCTTCTTCTCTTCGGCTTGCTCGCCTCGGGCTGCGGCGGGACCGATGTTTCGACCAACGCCTGGTACAATCAAGACTCGGCTTCGGGAACGGATTGGGACGCCGCGGAGGCCGACGGCGGCGCACCTGACGTCTCTGGAGAACCGGACGGGGCCGGGCCGGACGGGCAGGTTTTGGAAGACGGCGGCGACGCGGGGCGCGAGCCGTGCGACGAGGACAAGTTCGCCTATCGCGGCTGTCCGGACGGCGACCTTGTCACGCCGTGCGTGGACGGGTGGTACGGGGAGCCGTATTGCGAGCAGTACGACGGGGGCGCCGACGGGGCGGCCCCCGACGGATCTGCCGACGCCGGCCGGGACGTTGGGTTCGACGCCGGATGGGATATCGGCCCATTCCCCGACGCCGGGCCCGATCCTTTTGAGGAACGGTACAAGGGCACCGAGGGGCTGTCGGACGGCGCGCTTCGGGACGCGCTTTTCGACCTCGTCAAAAACCACGACGGTCTCGGGTACGACGGCGCAAAGGAAGTGCTCTTTTCGTACATAGACAACGAAGGCGGCCGCGTGCAGTGCGTGTACACCGGCAAGTGGGTCGAAACCTCCGGCATCCCGCCCAACGACGTGATGAACACCGAGCACACCTGGCCGCAGAGCAAGGGCGCCGACGTCGAGCCCGCGCGGGGCGACTTGAATCACCTCTACCCGACCGACAGCCGCGCCAACAGCCGGCGGAGCAACCACGACTTCGGTTGGGTCGTAGACGTCACGTGGACCGAAGGGGGGAGCAAGTCAGGGACAGACGCCGACGGGAAGGCCGTGTTCGAGCCTCGGGACGAGCACAAGGGCAACGCCGCGCGCTCGATCTTCTACTTCTCGGTCCGGTACGAAATGCCCGTCCCGCAGGACGAGGAAGAGGCCATCAAGGTCTGGAACCACCTGGACCCCCCGGACGAAAAGGAGCGGGCGCGCAACGGCAGGATCGAGGAGTACCAGGACACGAGAAACCCGTTCGTAGACCACCCCGAATTCGCCGACCGGATCGGCGATTTCTGAATTTGATTGTCAGATTGACTCCCACCCTCGATCGGTGGTAAAAGTCGTTCGGTCCGGACACCAACTTCACCCTCTCTGCGTGTGACAGGCGAGGACGCCGATGAACCCGTTGGCACGCACCTTCCGAAGCCCACGCGCGGGCCGGCGCAGCGGGATCGTCGCGCTGTGCCTTCTCCTGCTCTCGCCCTCTCCCCTCCTCGCGGACCCCGGACGTCCGGCCGAGGCGAAGGGCGCTTGGCCCGAGGTGCAGCCCTCCAAAAAGCGGCCCAAGGGCTTGAGCGTTGCGATCTTCCAGCTAGAGACCCACGGGACCGACAAGAGGGTCGCGGCCATCCTCACGGACACCATCGTTTCCCAGGTCTCCAGGATTCCCGACGCCGAGGTCATCGGGTCAAAAGAGATCGACGCCATGCTCAACTACGAGCAGAAAAAGCAGATGGCCGGCTGCGACGACACCTCGTGCGCGGTGGCGCTGGGCGGGGCGCTGGGCGTGGACAAGATCCTCATGGGG
>JACRCP010000044.1 GCA_016218965.1 Deltaproteobacteria bacterium
AACGGGAGCTTGTTGCCGATGGTCATCTCCTTCAAACCGTATTCAAACGGGGGAAAGGTGGTCTTCACGATTGTTCATACCTCAGAGCAGAACTCGCACGAGATGGACACGATGTTCTACTACCTCCTGTTCCAGTTGTAGTTCTCTTGACACCGGCCCAACGCAAAAGCACGCATTGACGTATGGATTCGCGTATTTGGACGGCGGGGAGGACGCGGGCGGGAACTATCTGTGGCACCACGTGTTCCAGAACGGCGGGATGAACAAGTCGTTTGCCATCGGCGGCGACGGTTCGCTCTACGTGGCCAAGGAGGGGAAGCCGTACGGGATCTACCGATTCGTGCGATGACACAAACGGAGGCGGCATCTCAAGGGTCGTGGCAGATTCCCGGCGGCTGCAATACTTCTCGTTTGTTTGACTATCCGGGCGGTCCGCGGCACAATCGGGTCCAAGCAGGCCGGATGAGGGAACAGACTGCCGGGACACTTGCGGAGGCGAAAATGAGAATCCAGGTCTTGTTCGCGGCCGTGACCTTCGCCGCCGGCGTTTTTTCTGGATCGGGCTGCGGCGGCGAAACGGCCCAAAGCGGGCCTCAACGGGACGCAGGAGCCGGGTCCGACTCGGGCCTGACGCCGGCCGACGGGGGAGCGGACGGAGGGACGATGGACGACGGGGCGCAAGACGCGGGGAAAGACACAGGGGCGGACGCGGGGACGAATAAGGACGGAGGGCCTGCTGACGCAGGCAACGTCGACGCGCCGCGGCTCGACCCCGCGGCTACAATTGCCGAGGTCGCGCTCTATCAGGGCGTGAAGACCTCGCTCGGCGGAAGTGGCGGGCCCGTCGCGCAGCGAAACGCATCGGTCGTTGCCGGGCGCGAGTCGCTCGTCCGCGTATTCGTGGATCCCGGCGGGTCCGCCGGGCGCCAGGTTTCGTGCGAGGTCGTCGTGAAATCCGGCGCGTCAAAAAGCGTTTTTTCGGGCACCGCGAGCATTTCGGGCGCCTCGACCGACGGGAGCCTCTCTTCCACCTGTAACGTGACCGTCCCCGGGACCTCGGTGAGCGCTGACGCCGCCATCTCCGCGCGTCTCGTCTCTGCCAACGCCGCCGTTGTGCCTGCCGGGAGCGCGCACCCGGCGAGGTTCCCCGCCGACGGGTCCTATCTCGACCTGGATGCGGGACCCTCGGGTGGACCGATCCGGCTCGTCCTTGTACCGATGAAGTACGATACCGACGGTTCCGGCCGGTTGCCCGACACGGGACCGCAGGTGCTGGGAATGATCGAGCGGCTCTTCACCACGGCGTATCCCGCGGATCGGCTGGAGATCACGGTTCGTGACGCCCTCCCGTGGAGCGAGGAACCCACGTGGGGCGGGGGCGTGGACTTCAACAAGCTCAACCAGCTCATGGCCGACACCAAAGAACGGGACGGCGCCGAAAGCGGGGCTTACTACTTCGGGATGATCAGACCGGCCGCGACCTTCGCCGAATACTGCGCCTGGGTGTGCGTGGCGGGCCAGGGGTGGGTCGTTGACGACCCGTCCGACGGGGCGATCCGCGCGGCGTCGGGCGTGGCCTTCGACGCCGACCAGGCGGCGTGGACGTGCGCTCACGAGGTCGGCCATCTGCACGGGCGGTACCACGCCCCGTGCAGCACCATGGACTCGGATGGCAGCTACCCGTACAGCGGCGGGAAGATCGGCGTCTGGGGGTGGGATCGGAGTTCCAACGTTCTGTACTCACCCGACCAGTACACCGACTTCATGGGCTACTGTGAAGACCAGTGGGTGTCGGACTACACCTGGAACGGCCTGTTCAAGCGCATCCAGGCCGTGAACGCGCTCCCCCCGCCCCCCGCGGGTCCCGGCCGCGCGGTGCGGTTTCTTGACGTCATGCCAGACGGGTCGCACCGCTGGGGAATGACCGTTTCGCTGCGGACGCCGCCGCGAGGCACGCCGTTGGCGGTCGATCTCTTGGACGATACGGGTGCGCGCGCGGGTACGACGATTGCGGCGCTTTTCCGGCACGCACACGGGGGCGGCGTCACCCTGCTCGTGGATGCGCGGCTGCCTGGGACGGGACACCTCGTCTTCGGCGGCGCCCCGGGCGTCCCCGCCGTTCGCATTCCCGTGGAACATTGACGATTGGAGGCGTGATGAAACAGAAACAGAACCCGTTGTGGTTCCTGGTCGCGACATGCGCGTTCGTGCTCTGGTGCGGGTGCGCTGACGACGGCGGCGGAAAAGGGCCGGCGGTCCCCCACGCGGTCAAGGCGACCGACGACAAGAGCTGTCTCGCCTGTCACAAGGACGGGACAAACGGCGCGCCCAAGGCGCCGCACCCCGACAAGACCGGCTGCACCTCGTGCCACGCCGCGCCGGACCCGGTCGGCGGCGACGCGGGGACGGACGGAAGGACCGAGGACAAAGAGACGACGGACGACGGGGCGCAAGACGCGGGGACGCTGGACGACGGGTCCTTGGACGGGGCGCAGGACACCGGCGAGCAGGACGGCGCCGGGGCCGATTCGGGACCGGGCCAGGACGCCGGGACGGGCGCGGACGGCGCGGAGGCGTCGTACCCGCCCATCCTCGTGTCGGCCATGGTGCACATGGACCCCCTGCCGTCGGGGATGCCCGAACAGCAGATACTCAACGTGTACCAGAGCTTCAGGGACGGAGTGGTCTGGTACGCCGACCTCGCCGCGAAGACCGGGTTGCGAATAAGCGCGCAGAGCACGGGTGTGTACGCCGAGGCCGTGGTCTTCTCCGGCCACGAGGGGGACTTTTTGGAGTTCATGCCCGGCGGGACGCACCACCTGGGTACGCACCTGCACGCGAACGTCCGCGGCGTCGGCTCGCTGGCGTGGACGGATCTCCCCGACCAGCAGAAGAACGACCCCGCTTCCGTGCTGCAGGTGTTCAACGACAACATCCCGTTCGTGAATGCCATCTTCGAGGCCAACGGGTTTGGCGCCGCGGACAACTGGTACTTCCACGGCACGCACGCGAGCTACACGGGCATGGACGGGCCGCTCTACTCAAACGACGGAACGGCGGCGACGGCCTATCCGAACACGTACGACACGTGCGGGGCCGTCCGCGGCACGCCCCGTGCGTTCCGCGGGAGCTGCGGCGACCCGTCGCCAGCCGGAGAGGCGTCGGCGGACGGCCGGTTCGTCAAGATCGCCGAGGTCGGGGGGATAATCGGTTACGACGAACTCCACGGCCCCGAAGGCATGGTCTACGGCACCGTGCCGTACCAGCGCCGCGACTTCCTGCGGGTGTTCCTCGAGTGGCGCGAGAACGCGCGTCTGTTCCCGGAAACCCCTCCGCTCCATTTCAACTACATGATCCATCCGTACCAACTCGTCGCCGGCAAGACCGGCACGGACGGGGCGCAGATACGGCAGTCAATCTCGGACTTCGTCGAGTGGCTCTGGGCCAACTTCGCCGGCAAGACCGATCCGCGGGACCGAATCGTTGCCATATTTGGAACAGTCCCCGACATCAAGCGGCGGTTTTCCGAATGGGAAACCGCGCACGCGGGCATCAAGGACTCTCTTGCCGCCGAGGTGAACACGAGGACGTTTTTCCGGAGGCTCCCCGGCATCCACGCGGCCCTCGATCGGGCCTATCACGAAGAGGCGCTGGATCTGGGTGCGGGCGTGACCGCCCACCGGTTCGTCGAAAGGGACACCGGCGCGGATTGGGTGCTTCTGTTCTCCGATGAAGGGACAGTGACCGTTCCGGCGGGCGGCCACGTGCCGGCCGAAAGGGACGTAATGTCCGGCGACGGGACCGTGACCCGCGAGAACAGCCCGACGCTTGCAGTGGGCGAGTCGCCGGTCCTCGTCGGTCCTCCGGGCGCGTTCGAGGCACAGGACGGTGGAAACGGCGACGCCGGAGGGCCGTCTCCGGACGGCGGGTTCCTCGACGGCGGACCCCCGTCCTGCGCTGACGGCGGATCGTGCCCCCCGGACCGGGTCTGTTGCCCGTCGCCAAGGCCGTGCGCGGGCCTGTGCGTCGCCGACTGCCGGCTCGACGCCGGCTTCGCCTGTCCGCCCCAGGCGCCGAACTGCGACCCAAGCACCGGGTTGTGCGGACCGTGACGGCGGCGGACGGAGGCTGAAATGAAAAGGGCATTCTCGATCGTTCTGTTGACCGTTGCCCTCGCCTTCCCGACAGGCTGCGGATGCGACGGCGACGACGATGTGGGGACGGACGGCGGGACAAAAGACGAAGGGACAACGGACGACGGTTTCTTCGACGTTGCTCAGGACGCGGGGCAGGACGCAACGCAGGACACGGGGACGGCGGACACAGGGACAGACACGGGCGAGAAGGACGGCGGTGGCAGCGACGGCGGCGCGGGGTCCCTCCCGTGGGTTGTCGTGGCACCCGGGGGCCGGTACTTCATGACCGAAGACGGCAAACCGTTTGTCCCCATCGGCAATCAGGTCGCCAGCCACTTCCTTGATTTCGAAAGCCCCGTCGGATGGGAGGCATTCATCGAGGAACACCTCGCCCGTATGGAAACCTACGGCGAGAACGTCCTGCGAATCGACCTCGACTACGCGCCCAACTGGACCAACGAGCCGCACGAGTACGTCGGGATCGAGGCCGACGTCGGCAGCTTCAACAACGCCACGCACATCGACAAGCTCGACAGGGTCTTCGAACTTGCGCGCAACCGCGGCGTCCGCGTGCACGTGGTCCCGTGGATCACCTCGCCTCCGATGTGGGTGACATGGGAGAACAATCCTTACGGCAGGCGGTGGGCCTGCCCAAACGACTTCATGAAGGCGGCCGACGCCATCCAGGCGTTCGGCGACCGGTTGGAGTGGATTGCCGGCAGGTGGGGCGGGACCGGAACGTTCTTTGGCTGGGACCTAATGAATGAGGCTGGGATCCTCTTCTGCGGGACTGACGGAAAGTGCGGGGGCGAGGGGTGCACGGGGGACAACGACGTGAGTTCGCTTCGCGACTGGATCCTTCAAACAGGTGCGCGGATATCGAGCCACGAAACGGCGCTGTACGGCCGGGCACACCCCCGACTCGTGTCTTGGTGGGGGCTTGACGTCGAAGGTGATCTCGGCTTCCTGTTCAACTCGGCGGGACTCGACGCGACGGCTACCCACCTCTACGGTTCGAAATACGGGTCGTACATGTGGGACTACAGCGCAGACCCCGCGAAAAACAACTTCAACCTGGGCGTGCTCGACGCGGCCATCGAGGTCCATCAGGTCGTGAACCGGATCGTGGCCTCGCGCGTCACCGACAGGCGGCCGTACATCGAGAACGAGCGGTATTTCAACGACTACACGATGCCGAGTTTCCATCGGGAGGCAGAACATTTTGTGTCGTGGGCGGAGTTGGCATCAGGAGCGGCGGGCGCGGGGATCACTTGGCTCCACCCGGAGTTCGGCGACGGCGAGCGCGTCCGCGTCCGGCACGAGAACCTCGGTCCGGTCCGCCGGGGCTTGAGCTGGTTCGTAGATCTCGTGCCGCCGGAGTTCTTCATGTCGGACGACGACCCGGCGTTTGACGCGTTGTCGCCCGACGACCGAAGCCGCGGCGAGGTCGCCGCAATCTCAGTCCGGCGCGGCAGGCACCTCATCGGCTGGATGGCCGGCAGGGACGAAACCTGCATTCTGTTCGACGCCGTCAACGAGGTGCGGGAGAGATACGCGACCACCGGGAGCCTGGACCCGCCCGAGGAGGCGGGGCTCGCGATGATGCTGTGGGTTGAGAGGCTGCTGCGCGGAAACGGCGTCGCCTACTCGGACCCCGACTATGACGGCTTTGTCGCCGAGCTCGGCAAGGACGCGCGGGAAAGGAAACCTGCGATAGTGCTGAGCCTCATCGGACCGGCCTTCGACGCGCTCGAGGCTGACGAAAAGCGAACCCGTTTCCTCGGAGGTCTGTCCGCGAACCGCTGCCCGGTGTTCCTGTCACCGCGCATCGAATTCAAAATGCCTGCGGGCGACTATCTCATAGACTGGGTTTCCGACACTGAAGCCGTCGTCGTGAGGACCGATCCATTGCCGGGCGGAACGGGTGTGCTGACAGCGCCCGCATTCGAGCGCCACCTTGCCGTGATCGTGCGGCCGAAGTGACCCGGTCAGAGCAAGGGTGAACTCGCGGATTGAAATGGACCGACGCTTGCGCGGCGTGATAGAATTTTTCCGGTTGCAGCGGTTCGGGGACCGATCGCCCTTGGGAGGCTGAACATGAAGTCAACGATCCTGGCGGCTGCGGCGTTGATCTGCGTTTCTTGTCTTGGCGCGTGCACGGTCGACATCGCCGGTGCGCCGTGTTCCGCCGATGAGAACTGCCCGGCCGGCCAGTACTGCGCGGACGATCACACGTGCCGGATGGCCGGCACTGGGAGCCGCGGGGGGGACGGGGAGGATTCCGGCCGCTTGCAGGACGCATCGGGCTCAAAGGACGGAGGGAAGCTCGACGGCGGCGTGGATTCCGGCGCCGGGGCGGGCCTGGACTCCGGACCCGACGCCGGTCCGGACGCGGGGTTCGACGGAGGCCCTGACGCCGGGTTCGACGCCGGATACGACGCGGGACCGGTGGAAGAGTGCGACGCGGTCACGCCGTGCGCAGCGGGTATCTGCTGCGGGGGCGGTTGCGTCATGGGTGATTGCTGCGGCGACGGGGACTGCACGACACCCGGGAAACCCACGTGCACGGCCGGACACGTCTGCGTCGACGTTTGCGGGCCGAACGTGCGGTGCGGGAAAGGGTTTGCCTGCTGCGAGGGGAAGTGCCGCCAGGGCGACTGCTGCAACGCGCTGGATTGCGCCGGCAACCCCGACGGTTCCTTCTGCATCAACAACAAGTGCTCAAGGAAGTGCGTGGCGGACGTCGGCTGCTCGCCCGGGAAGTGTTGCCAGGCGGGCCCCGCCGCCGGTTCGTGCTACCAGGGGGAGTGCTGCGACGACAGCCAGTGCAGTGAGCCGCTTGTCTGCGCCGGGGGCGGAACGCCAAATGCCTGCGGCTGCACGCCCGAAACGGAGGCCGAGTTCTGCATCAGGATGAAGTCCGCGTGCGGCCTAACCGACGGAAACGACAACTGCTGGAAATTCAGGGTCACGGACTGCGGCGCCTGCAACACCTGCAAATCCGAGTGCGTCGCCGGTCAGTGCAAGCCCGAATACCACGCCGGCTACCGGTGCGACGGGGCGGACGTCTACTGGTTCGATTCGTGCGGAACCCGCGAAGAACTGAAGCAGGACTGCACGAGCGCCCAGCCATGTGTCGGGAACGTGTGCTGCACGCCGACCGAGAAGACCGCCACCTGCACCGGGAAGTGCGGTGAGGTCCCGGATGGCTGCGGCGGATTCCACGACTGCGGCTCGTGCCAGAACGGCTACGAGTGCGACGGCGGCACCAACAAGTGCGCTTGCACCTCGGGAATAGTGTGCGGCGTCCAGTGCTGCCATTCGGTTTCGGACGTATGTCACCAGAGCGCCTGCTGTACAAAGGCCGACCCGACCGAGTTGTGCGCCGCCAAATGCGGCATCGCCTCGGACGGCTGCGGCGGATCGTATGATTGCGGGCCGTGCAGCGGCTGCGGCCCGTCTCCGACGGGGAAAGGCGGGGAGATGTGCTGGGTCACATCGGGCGATTTCTGGATGGGGTGCAACGGCGCGGCGGACAACGAGTGCGAGGGCGATGAGAACCCTTACCACCAAGTCACCGTCCCGGCCCTGAGGTTGGACAAGTACGAAGTGACCGTTGCCGAGTATGACCTCTGCTACGACGCCGGCAAGTGCACGGCGCCCGGCACGCCCGGACCGGGGTGCAACTGGTGGAATTCCGGGAGGAACGACCATCCGGTCAACTGCGCAAGCTGGGAACAGGCGAGGACGTACTGCGAATGGGCCGGCAAGCGGCTACCGAGCGAGGCCGAATGGGAGAAGGCCGCGCGCGGCACGGACGGCCGCAAATACCCCTGGGGGAACGGTTCGCTCGACTGCACCCGCGCGGTCCATTCCGCCAACGGCTGCGCCAGCACGGGAACCGCGCCGGTCGGCAGCAAACCGGCCGGCGCAGGCCCGTACGGGAACGCCGACATGGTCGGCAACGTCTGGGAGTGGATCGAAGACGACTACCACTCCACTTACTCCGGCGCGCCCGCGACCGGAGGCGCGTGGGTGAACAGCCCGCGCGGCACCGCCCGCGTGCTCCGAGGCGGCTCGTGGTGGAACAACATGGCCCAATACCTCCGCTCGTCCGACCGGGCCTGGAACGAACCGGCAGGCTGGGGCGACTATTGGGGCTTCCGATGCGCGAGGTAGATCCCACCATATCAAACACTGGCAGGCCGGAAACGAGTCGCCCGGCTGGACGGCGAGCGGGCGGGTCGCGGTCTTTGCGTCTTTGCGTGAGAAAAGGAATTCTGGCGTACGGTCTGCTCGGCGCGACGGCCCTTGCCGCCTGCGGCCCGGCCGGGGACGAAACCCGCAAGACCGCGGCCGCGATCGTCGGCGGGGTTGAGGACGCGGCGGACCCCGAGGTCTTCATGCTCGACTTCAGAAGCGCCGTCGGCACCATCAACATGCGCTCTTCGACGCTCGTCTCCAAGCGGGTTCTTCTCACGGCAGGCCACTGCCTCGACCCGAAGGTCACGCCGTCGTTTCTCCCGATCCGCGCGACCAACAAAACGGACGCCAAGTCGGCCCCCGACTCGGATTACATTGACGTAGTGGACATGCTCTTCCATCCCGAGTACGAGGCGCTCAAGTCGGCCGAGGGAAACGACCTCGCGCTCGCGCTGCTCGAGCGGGCGCCCGAAGGAGTGACGCCAAAACCCATGAACACCGCGCCGCTCGACGACCTGCCGGGCCAGCCGGTGCGCGTGCTCGGTTACGGGTACACCGCCGACGATGACTACACGAGCTTCGGGACCAAGATGGAGGTCACCCTCCCGGTGGTCAAGGTCGACCCGCTGCAATTCACGATCGACGACGACCAGGACAGCAAAGGCATCTGCAACGGCGACTCCGGCGGGCCCTCCTTCCACACCTTCGGGGACGGC